>NZ_CAKJTR010000011.1:10057-29458 GCF_917627355.1 Protofrankia sp. Cj3
CCCCTATTGCCGGTCGCTCTTAGAAAACGATGGTGCGCCCTTCCTCGGTGACGTCCGCAGCGGTGTAGGAGACACCGTCGACTTTCAGGCCGCCGCGGTCGAGCAGAGTGATGATGCCACCACGGTTACCGAGCGCTGCCGGCGGCGCGAGCGGTATCCGCCGGGTTTCCCCGGCCGGGAGCACGCCGTCGATGATCTGGAAACGGTGGGCGTCCCGGTCCGCGATCGACCAGCCGGTAAGGTCCACTGGCTGTGTCCCGGTGTTGACAATGGTGACCGTTTCAGCTTCAGGCGCCGGCCCGACAGGGTTGACCAGCGCGGCGACAATGCGGAGCAGATGATCGGATGCGCCGGGCGTGGGCCGCCCAGGCACGGGAGGGGTGATCCGTGGGAGGGCGTGGCCGGTGGTGTCGTCGGTATGCCATGTCTGGGATTGGAAAGCAAGGAAGATCGCAACCCATTGTCGGACAGCGGGAAAATGAATAAGAAGCGCACCGTCCTGCCACACTCCGTCGTCACGCGTGAACCGACCGCTGTTGCCCTGATTCATATGGACGTCATGGACGCCATTACCCGGGGAGAAGCCGAACACCTTGTCCGGCACCCCCGGTTCCGGGCCCCATCGTTGCCCGAAGGCGTAGAGCCTGCTGTTCGGGTCACGGCTTGCCCGCAGCACGTAGTGATCGAGCTTGTCGGCAAGGTCGTTGTCCGGACCCGCGAGATCCGGCGGCAGGGTACGCATCGCCAGCCGATCGAACAGATTCCCGCGGATGAAGTCGAGTGCCACGCCAGCCGGCTTGCCCGGCAGCGTGGTGAACCCTTCCGACGCCGATTCCAGCTCGGCCAGCATCGGGTGCTGAAAATCCTCGTCCGCGACATACAGGAGCTCTGACGGCGGCAGCGCGGAAAGGACGTTCACCGCTACCCGGAAGTCCACGCCGCCACCCCGGACATGGATCTGGTAATGCGGACTGCCCTTCCCTCCCTCCCGTTTCCGGTCGGCGATCCGGCCGACAAGAACACCGTAATCCGACAGCGACATCAAAACCCCCCACAATCTCTCCGCGGCAGCGGAAGAACTCTGCGAACGCAGAGCACTCTAGAATGATAACAGCTATGAACGAGTCAGTTGTCGGATGCGCGACCGTGACACGCCAGCACCAGAAACCCACCCGATGCCGGCAGACATCTTCATTCCCGCTTCTAATAGTTGAGAATGTGGTATAGCCTGAGATTCAGGCAAGCGAACGTGGATCGGCAGGTACGTCCACCGCGTATCTCCTGAGCACCTCAAGCGGAACGACCTCCAGGGCGCGTGCGTGTGTGGCGGCCAGAACAACGGGCGCCGCGACGCCGGCCTCACAGGCCTGCAACCACCGTGCCGCAACCACACACCAGCTGTCCCCCGGGTGCAGCCCGGGAAAATGATATTCAGGTCGGGGTGTTGTGAGATCGTTCCCGACCTGCCGTTGATGATGCAGGAACTCCGCAGTGACAACTGCGCACACCGTGTGACTACCAAGATCTTCAGGACCGGTGCTGCAGCATCCGTCGCGGAAGAAACCGGTCACCGGATCAGTACCGCAGGCCTCCAATTTTCCGCCGAGTACGTTTTCTTCATCGGCCACGATCACAGTCTCCCATCCCCCGATGCCGCCGGTGGGCGGTTCCACCGGCCGAACTACCAGACATCACCATCGCGCCAGTCACAGATCAGGTCACCGGACAAATCCAACGGAACAGTCAACGCGAGGACGTGGATACCACCGTCCTCCGCCACGGTGCGCACGATGCCGCTGGGGGTAAGCATCGACGTCGGCCCCTGCCACCGCTGCCAACCCCGGGCCGCGTAGAAGTCCGCCGCCCCGTCGACGGCGCCCAGCGCGCCCATGTCGTACGCGCCGCGTATCACCCGCTCCAGCACCCCCATCATGGCCGCGCCGTGTCCGCGACCGCGCCGGTCCGCGCGTACTCCGACGCCCTCGACATAACCTGTACGCAACGCCCGGCCGCCGTGCAGCAGTCGCCGCTGAATGAGGGACGCGTGCCCGATCAGATCAACGCCCTCCCACACCAGCGCGTGGATGCCACCCAGCGCGTGCTCCCAGTCGTGGTCGGTCATCTCTCCCGCGAAGACACCGTCGAGGAGAACTCGCGCCGCTTTGAGAGTGGCGGCGTCCAGATCGGCGGTATGAGCGGTGGTCACCACTGTCATATTCCCGATCCTCTCGCAAAGACAACCATGGGAGTGTGCCCCTCGACCTTCTGCTTCATCCATCTTCCACTGATTCGCAACGTGTCGTACGGGTAGAGTGCGCCGTCGTATGCGCGTGGAGTGACTCGGGGGAGGCTGCCGACCTCGACAATGCGGGTGGGCTGGCTTTACATCCGTGCCGAGAGCTGGCAGGCCGGCGCCCGCACGTTGACCTGCACAATCACCTTCACGGACGCGGCTGGCCACTTGACCCCAAGTGTCGACGCGCCGACCCGCGATGCCGGGGCCGAGGCCCTCGCGGCCTGATCAGCAAAACGCCCGGCTGGGATCCACACGGGATACGTGGACTCCAGCCGGGCGTGCTCACACCATAGCGATGTTCGCTCAGTGTTCGATCAGATTCTCATGCCCCGTGGTCGGCCTGCCACCAGTAGCCCTTGCCCGTGGCGTCCCGCCGGAGGTCAGGCAATATCGTGTTGATGTCGTTCTGGGTGTCAGTGATGTTCCAACCGACCCACGAGATCCCCTGCCGCTCGAACACCTCGGTCGTCCAGCGGGAGCCGTCGAACGACGTCGCCTCGGCCACGGTTCCGGCCGGCCCCATGAACTCGGTGGAGATGACCGGGTAGGAGGCTTTCAGCCTGACCCACGGCTGCGAGCTGGTCTCCCAGTAGGCATGGAAGCCGACCGACGTCTTCGACCAGTCAACGACCCCGTCGAACTGGCTGGCGATGCTGAGCATCGTCGGAGCCGAATCGCCCCCGTAGTTGGCCGGCACCGCGAAGGACAGAATGATTATGTGGGTTTCCGGGGCCTTCGCCCGTATCAGCCGGTAGATCTCCTTCTGGTCGGCGATGTTCTGTGCCGTGTAATCCGCGGGCCGCCAGGTCACCGGCTCGTTGTACAACTCGTAGAGCACATTCGTCCGATTCGCGTAGCGTGGCGCGATCACACTCCAGAACTCCCGCAGCCGTGCGATCGTGTACTGCTGATCAGCATCGGCGGCCAGCGCGGAATGATAGTCAATCATGACATACATCCCGTGGGCATCAGCCTTTTCGATGATCTTGTCCAGATAAGAGGTTATCTGGGCCATCGTCGGCGAGTCCGACGCCTCGTTGTAGGCGACGGCGACACGCACGCCGTTGAGGTTGTTCGCTGTCAGGGTCGCCCAGAAGGCTTCGCCGGTGGCGGCCTCACGCGCCCACAGGACCTGTGAGGCACCGGACGAGTAGTTCAAGTACCACAACGTGCCCGCCCGCAGCAGAGTCCCCTGGTCGGTCACCACGGTGTTGTTCCGTACCTGCACCCGGCCACGTGCCCCGGCCACCCCTGCCGAGCCGCCTGCCGACGATGACGCCACAGGCGTCGTGCTGACCGTGGGAGCGGGGACAGCGGTCGGGGCCGCGGTCGCCGTCCCCGTGGCGGTCGATGATGCCGACGGCTGAGTACCGCCGTTCGCAGCGCCCTGCCCTGCCGTGGACGTGGCGGTCGGCGAGCCGCTCGGCTGGCCCACCTGGGTCACCGGGGACTGGCAGCCGACGGCCGCGAACAACAGTGCGAACAGGAGCACCGGCAGATACGCCGGTCTCGGCCGGAAATGACCGTAGTGCGCTGTGTTGGACATGCCGTCTTCCGATCATTGTCGGGGCCATTACGATAAGCAGTAGGTCATGCGCTCTGCGCAACATACTGCAACAGTTGGGTGACTCTTCCTCCCGGACGGCGCGCAGCTACCCAGGCGGCCCCTCCGTCAACCCTCGGTAATAATGTCAACCACAGAACGATCGGTCCACACAGTTGTGCATAAATTGGCCAAATCGTGCGAATGCATTTTCACAACCGTCGGCGGCTGGCCTCAGTCATCGGTTCAGCCATCGGTGTGGCCATCGGTGTGGCCTGACCTACCGGTGTGCCACCCGAGACTTCAGAAGAGGATGTGGTCATGCGCGCAGTCGTTGTGAAACAGCACGGCGGACCGGATGTGCTCACGGTGACTGACCTGGCGGCACCGCAGGCCGCTCCCGGCAGCCTCGTCGTCGACGTCGAGGCTGCCGGCGTCAACTTCATGGACATCTACCAGCGGCAGGGCAATCCGCCCTACGCCGTCGGTCTGCCCTACGTACCGGGCGTCGAAGGCGCGGGCACCGTGGTGGCCGCCGGTCCGGGTGTCACCGCCTTCGCCGCGGGCGACAAGGTCGCGTGGACGGGCGTGGCGGGCAGTTACGCCGAGCAGGTCGCCATCCCCGCCGACCGGGCCGTCCCCATCCCGGACGGGGTGCGGCCACGAGTGGCGGCAGCCGTGATGTTGCAGGGCCTGACCGCCCACTATCTGGCCAACAGCACCTACCCGATCGCGGCCGGGGACCCCGTGGTCGTGCACGCCGCGGCCGGCGGGGTGGGCCTCCTGCTCACCCAGCTGGTCAAGATGCGCGGTGGGACGGCCATCGCCACCACCTCCACAGCTGACAAGGCCGAGCTCGCCCGGCGGGCCGGAGCCGACCACGTCATCGACTACGAGGACTTCGCCACCGCGGTACGAGAGATCACCGACGGCGCCGGCGCGGCGGTCGTGTACGACGGCGTCGGCCGGGCAACCTTCGACGAAAGCCTGACCGCGCTGCGGCCGCGCGGCTACCTGGTCCTCTACGGCGCGGCCAGCGGGCCGGTTCCGCCGCTCGAGCTGCAGCGCCTGGCCGGTGGCGGATCGTTGTTCGTCACCCGCCCGACACTTGTCCACCACATCGCCAGCCGTGCCGAGCTGCTGCGCCGCGCCAATGATCTGTTCACCTGGATCCGGCAGGGCCGACTTGAGGTCCGTATCGGCGGTACCTATCCACTCGACGACGCCGCCCAGGCACATGACGACCTCGCCGCCAGACGCACGACCGGCAAGCTGCTCCTGCTACCGCGTTAGGACGTGTTTCGCGGTTCTCGGCTACACCGATGCCACTCATCCGGTAGCTGCCGGAGAGCGAACATGATCTACTGTTTGCGCAGGAACATCGGCGGTGACCTGAAGTCGGCGAGGGAACGGTCGGTGGACCAGGGAGCGTAGGGCGCCTGCGCGAGCATGCCGAGAGCGATCAACGGGCGGTCGTAGTTCACTCGCCAGCCGGCCCAGTCCCGCCATGCCTGCTCCCGATCGGCCCGGACGGGCAGGCCAGCGGAGGCGAGGCCGTCGACAACCGTCTCCCACTCGTCCCGGGAGATGCTGATCGGGTCTCCCGGCCGCGGATCGGCCGGATAGGGAATCTGGAAGAAATCGGCGATGCGACGCAGCGCCAGGTAGCCGGACCGGATGCACAGTTCCGCTTCGACGTCTCGGGGTACGTCCAGCACCGCGGCCAGCAGGGCCGCGGAGTCGAGTACCGCGCCAGCGGCGGTGATCCAGGAGTGCTCGGGCTGTGGCGAGCGGAAGAACACCAGCGCCGCGAATGACGTGTGGCTCTCCTCGATGTCGACGAACCACGTCTCCATCTCGCCCCAGGTCGTGGTCAACCGGTCGAACCGCTCAAGCCGCCAGGCGCGGGTGAGCAGGTCGAGGCAGGTGGGAGGGCTACCGGCCCGAACCTCCAGCTTCGCGACCGCAGCCTCTCGCCGGCTGAAAGCAGCGTAGATCACCGGCAGATACGAAATCAACAAGGTGACCAACAGGAGGCCGATCGAGGCTTCGACGAAGGCGAGCGCGATCGACAGCCCTCCCCGCGGCACGTCGAATCCCAGCGTGAGCAACGAGGAGCCGGACATAACGAGCGCGTCACCGAGGCCACGGGCCGGCTCCGCGGCCCACTGGGCGAGGACAAAGCCCCCGTAGACCAGCAGCAACCAGGACTGCAGCAGGAACAACAGGGCGAACGGGCCATAGTTGGCGTACACCCGGTCACGCAGGTCGTACGTGGGGGCACGGCCCACCCTAACCTGAAACGCCCACCGCACCAGCACGAAAACGAACCGGCTCAGCCGGGAGGGAACCCCTCGGGGCAGCACAGTCGTGCGCACCGCCGAAAGCACTGTGGCGAGGATGACCACCACACCGGCGAGCACGCCCGCAATCCTTAGCACGATCACCATGGGGACCGGAGCAGTATGGCACCACCGTCAACGATCACGATCCACGGGGTGCCGCTGCGGTTGCTTCACGCCCCTGTTCCCGGTCGCTCGCAGCCCGCATACACCGTCGTATATGCCTGTCTGGCGGCCGGTGCGAACGCGGAAATGCCGCTGTGGGAGAACGGGAATTCTCCACGCTTCCGTCCACCAGATCGAGGGGGCACTTCGCACGTGCGATGACAGCAGACTCCAGACGCTCGTACGCCGAACTTCGGTCGACGAGCCCGCGTGATATTTTTGTTGGTCAGGCTACTGCCCGGCCACAGCTCTGTCGACATCCGCCCGTTCCGTGGGCGCCCGGCCCGCCGGTACGGACACGGCAGCCGGCTTCTTTCGTACCGGAAACCACCAGTTCCAGTCGCCGAGCAGTTTCATCATCGCGGGGACCACGATGAGGCGGACAATGGTGGCGTCGACCAGGATAGCAGTGGCGAGGCCGACACCGAGCTCCCTGGGGGCGGTGCCCCCGGCAAAGGCGAACGAACCGAAAACAGTGACCATGATAAGCGCGGCAACAGTGATCGTCCGGGCGCTGGCGGCCAAACCGTGACCGACGGCGCTGGCATTGTCCGCTCCCGCGAGATACCGTTCACGGATGCGAGTGAGGAGAAACACCTCATAGTCCATCGACAGGCCGAAAACAATGGCAAGAAGCAGGACGGGCACGATCGAGTCGATGTAGCCGGGTGCGGAGAAGCCGGTCCAGCCCAGCCAGCCCCACTGAAAGATCGCAACAAGGACGCCGTAGGCCGCGCCAACCGAGAGAACATTCATCACGACCGCCTTAAGCGGCAGCAGCACACTGCGGAACAAGACGATCAGGATGAGATAGGAGAAAACCAGAATAAAGACAATAATTTTCCAGAGGTCCCCGAAGATGGCCCGGTCCATGGCGGCTTCGAACGAGGTCGTACCAGCGATATCGGCGTCCCGGCCGCTGATGGCACGCACCGTGCCGAGCAGCGCACGGGCCTGGTCGGACTCGGGATCGGCGGCGGGGACCACTTCGACGAGATAGTTCCCGGCGAAAGCCATCGGCGGCGTCACGGCGGTGACCCCGTCCAATGCGCGGACGTCGGCGGCGATCCGGTCAGCCGCGGCCTCGCTTGAAACAACGAGTTCCATCGTTCCCAGCGCACCCGGGCCAGCCAGCTCCGCAAGCCGCTCCGTGGCCAGCCGGACCTCCGCGCCAGGAGGAAGCTGCTCGAGCGCTCCGTTACGGGTGTGGATACCCAGCAATGGGCTTGCCGCGATGAGCAGGACCGCGGCTCCGGCGCTGAGGAAGGCGACGGGCCGACGCATAATCATATTGGTCCAGCCGGCCCAGAAGCGACCAGCGCCATCCGCCATCCGATGCGCCGCTGGCCGGTGTGCCCCTGGCCGCCGCACCAGGCTCCTGCCGACCCGCCGTGGCGGTATCCGGATCCGCGGCCGTTCGATCCAGGGCCCAGCCAGGGCGAGCAGCGCGGGCAGCAGCGTGGTCGTGGCAAGCAGCGCGGCAGCGACAACAATGATCGCCCCAACCGCCATGGAACGGATCGCGTTCACGTTGACGAGCAGAAGGCTGAGCAGCGAGACGATAACGGTCGCACCGGAGTACACGACCGCCGTGCCCGCGCTCGCGAACGCGCCGCGCAGTGCCTCGCCGCGTTCGGCGCCCTCGCGGAGCCGGCCACGGTAGCTGGCAACCACGAACAGGGAGTAGTCGACAGCGACCCCGATCCCCAGCATCGACGCGATGTTGGTCACGTAGACCGAGATCTCGAACGCACCGGCGAGAAGGTAGATCACGGCACCGGTCACGGCAACGGCGACCAGGCCCAGCGCTATCGGGGTCAGGGCGGCCACCAGCGTGCCGAACGCGGCAAAAAGGATGAGCAGCACGAGCGGGAAACTCACCGTCTCCGCCCTTACCGCCTGTTTTTTGGAGATTTCCTGGAAGTTCGACCACATTGCGGCCTCGCCAACCACGCGCGTCGACACACCCGCACGATCGGAAACCAGCGCCCGGCGCAGGCCCGCCGCGAAGTCAAAGATTCTTTTCTGGTCGACGGCACGCATGGGGACAAGTGCGGCACGTCCATCGTCAAAACGCTGGACGGGACCGCCGGAAAGCAGCCCGGGATAGCGGCTGAGCTCAACGCCGACCGCCGCCAGCCTGGCGTCGACAGCAGCGCCGCTCGGGCCCTGGACAAATACGGCAAGCGATTCACCCGCTCGGCCGGGGAGTTCCTTCAGTTTTTCTCTTGCCAGCGCCGCCGAACTACCGGGCACGTCCCAGCCGCTACCGGAAAGGCGACCGGTCTGCATCGCGGCGAACGGGACGGCGACAAGGAAGAGCACGAGCCAGGCCCCGGCGAACAGCAGCCGGCGGCGTGCGACGAAACCGGCAAACCCACCGATCATTCTTTCAACACGCCCAGACCGGCCGTCCCCCACAATTCCCCCGTCCAGTCGCCTGGCGCCGCATATCACGATCGATGCGCCTGGCACGACAAGAAAACAAATGTCCGGCTTGCGGTGCTCCCCTGGGCGCTGTTTAGAGCGACCGGCAATAGGGGCGCGGCGTCGCGGGGCTGGAGCACGCACCTCGCCGCGTTGTCGTCGGTCGACACCCAATGCCAGGGTGGCTCCCTCCGCCGCCTCGCGATGCACGCACCCCAGTCCCGCTCCTTGATCCACACCCCTATTGTCGGGCGCTCTTATTCCGCGTTCTGTGTTCAGGCGAGTCTGCCACCGTAGGCTACGGTCCCGCCGCACCCCCGGCCGGCGTTTCGCCGCCGGCATGTCCACCCGCCAGGGTCCCGCCCGGCCTCTTTTCTCAGAGCGTGTTTGAGATCGTCATTCCGGCTCGCCCCGGCCATCCCCAGCGGTTCCCAGACCTCGTTGTCGCAGTCGCGTCCCGACGGTGGGGGCGCCGGCAGGAACACCACCCGGTAACCGGCGGGCACGGCGTACGCCGCGTCCGGCGAGGGCATCGTCGGTATCGGGCGCCGCGACCACGGCAAAAGCCGTGATTGGGCGTCCTTCGCCGTCGTGTTACGGCGTGTTTCGGAAAGCGTCGTTCGACCAGGGAGCCGGACAGCCGGCTTTCGAGAAGTACGCCCTAAAAGCCCAGGCCACCGGCACCGGGGCTATGCCCGGGACGGATACCCAACTCGTCGAGCCGCTCCCACAGTGACGCGAGCGCGGCGACCGGATCACGAAAATACGCCGAACCCCGGACCCGCCAGAACTTCCAGCCCTGCCGTTCGAGTACCCGCTGGCGCCGCAGGTCGGTCTCCCACTGCTCCGGACCGTGGAAGCGGTCGCCGTCACACTCGACCGCGAGCCGGTCATGGGCTCCCTCCACCACCAGGTCGATGCGAAAATGACCAACGTGATGCTGTGGGGACACCTGGTAGCCACGGCGCAGGAGTTCCCGCAGCACGGCGCGCTCGAAGTCGCTCTCGCACCGTTCCGCGAGAGCTGCGGTTCGCGCCTGCGGTGTGTTGACTCCATATGCGTAGGCGAGCAGCTGCCCACGAACATCGTCGGGATGCAGCACAGCGTGATCGACGGTGTGGAAAACCCACAACTGGTCGCGGGCGCGGCTCGCCGCGACGTTGATGCGCTGCTGGTCGGCCTTGCGGGTCGCGGCGGAGCGGTTGTCGTCGGCGACGACCGAGAGGAAGACGACATCCCGCTCGTCGCCCTGGAAGTTGTACGGGTCGCCGACCCGGATCCGCCGACGCTCGTACTCCTCGGCACCGAGTTTGCCCACCAGCGTCTGCTCGATCAGGCGCCCCTGCCCGCTGCCCAGCAGGGTGACGACCCCAAAGGTCATCCCGTCGTACGCGGGATCGTCATGGCAGTCGAGAACCTGCTGGACGAGCGCGAGTGCCTCGGGTTCGTTGACGTCACCGTACTGGCCGCGGGTGCGGGCTCCGGCCGCCACCCGAACCGGCCGGACCGCGGGACCGATGCCGCGATCGACAGCCTCCCGCAGCGGCAGGATCTTGCCGTCGTAGAACCGGTTGGAGAACTCGATGATGTCCGGCACGCACCGGAAATGTTCACGCAAGAGCACCACTTCCCCGAACACGCGGGTCGCGGTGTCGTAGAGGCTGGCTTCCACATCGAGCAGGGACCGCTGCGGCATGCCGGCCAGGTGTGACTCGATCAGCTCGAAGACGCGGTCCCGGTCGACGCCCACCGCCATCGGACTGATCTGCTTGTCGTCGCCCACGACGATAGCCTTGTGACCGAGCGCGAGGACCCCCAGGGACAACACGCCGCACTGGCTGGCCTCGTCGACGATGACAACGTCGAACAGCGCGGTGCGGCGAGGGTCGAAGCTCTGCAGCACCCGATGAATCGGCATGATCCAGATCGGGACGGCGCCCATCGCCGCCGGCAGCTCGGCCCGCGCGTCCGCCTCCCATTTACCGGCGAATCTGCCAGTGCCCTTTCCGATCCTCGCGAGGGCCTGGAGCCAGGCGATGAGCGCACGCCGTTGATCTTCAAGCAGGCTGCGCCGCACGCCGAGCCGGGCCCCGCGGGCGGCCAGCTCCAGGATGAGCCGGCGCACGTCGGCCGCGGTGGCGGCGATCTGGCGCTGCAACAGCGTGGCGTCGCCCCGGCCGAGCAGGCTCTCCAACCAGGTCTGGGCCTGCCGCCACTGCCAGAGCCGCGCAAGGTCCCGCGGCTGGCCGCAGACGGCGGTGTCTCCACCGGAGCTGATGACACGGCTGGCCCAGACCGGGGCGACAGCGGCGAGACGCCCGGCCAGCTCGTCACGGCGGGCCAGGACGGGCCGCAGCCCGGTGAGCCGGGCGATCTCCTCGCGGGCCGTCTGCCATGCGGCGAAGTCACGCCGGGCCAGCGCGTCGGACAGCGCGTCCCACAGCGGGCTCGCGTCCGGCCGCCGCCGCCCGGACGCGAGAGCCGCGCGGAGCTCGTCGAGCCGCGCTGTCTGAGCCCGTTCGTCGCCACGCTTCGCGGCAGCCGTGAGCACGGTGCCGATCTCGCGCAGCTCGGCGGCGGTCGGCCGCGCCGGGGTCCGCGGAAGCACCGCACGCAGCCGGACGACCAACGCGGGCATGGCCGTGGCCTCCCAGGCGATCGCGCCGCGCAGCAGGCCGACCGCTGTTTCGAGCGAGGGGAGGAAAGCCGGTGTGCTGGCGTCCAACGGCGGCGCGTTCAGCTGCTCGACCAGCTCGGCATACCGGCGGCCCGCCGTCGCCCTGGTGGCCCGCTCGCGGATCACCGCCCGGACGGCGTCGACCTCGGCTTCGGTCCGCAGCTCAAAGCCATCGACCCGGACGGCGCTGTGAAACGTCTTCAGCCCCTTGCCGCCGAGGCGTGGAATGCCCCGGCCCGCGGCGAAGCGGGACGCAAGATCGTCGAGGAAATCCTCCTGCGACCGGGGGTCACCAGCCGGGATGACGATCTCCCTGCCGGCCATCCGGCGCCGCGTGTCAACGAGTGTGCCAGCGCATTCGGCAAGCGCCTCGGCCTGCTCCGCCCAGAACCCGGCCAGCGCCGCGGACTGGGCGACCTGACCGCGGACGGTGACAAGCCATGGCGCATCCAGCTCGGCGATGCGAGCAACCGCCTGCTGGGCGTCACCGGCGAGGACCTCAAGCGCCGGTCCACCGAGAGCGTCAACGGCTGGCAGCACCACCCCCCGCTCTTCCAGCTCGGCGAGTTCGTCGCGGAGGAGGTCGAGGACACGGTGCCGCTCGCGGAGATCCCCGGTGGACGGGATCACTGTCAGGTCCGGCAGCAGGCTGTGGGCGGCAGCCGCGTCCGCCACGTTCACCATGCCCGCAAGGCGGACCAGATCGGTGAACTCGCCGAGCGTCAGCGGCGGCCGGCGGCCGGCGGCCAGCCTGTCTGGGATGCGGTCCCATTCCGCCTCGTGCCGGGCCAGCCAGGCGCTCACCTGCGCGGCCTTGGCGGGCCCTTCGGGGAGCTCGAACTCGGCGGCCTCGTCGCGGAGCAGATCCACCAGGCGCAGCTCGAGGTTCCGCTCGCGAGCGCGGGCCGCGTCAAGATCGCGAGCGAGCGCCTCAAGCGCAAGGGCCTCGGCGTCCGGCTCGATGCTGGAGACCGCGTCCATGATGGTCTGGACGGAGGCACGGAGCTCACCGAGCGCGGCCTGGCTGGAGCCGAGCACCGCGATCGACAGGTCACGCAGCTCCGCGGGTATCTTGTCGCGAAGCACCCCAAGGGCCTGCTCGTTGTACGCGGTGACCAGCACCCGCTTACCGTGGGCAACCAGATGGCTGACAAGGTTCGCGATCGTGTGGCTCTTGCCCGTACCAGGCGGGCCCTGTACGGTGACGCCCCGGGACCGCGCGAGCCGGACGGCGATACGCTGCTGATCGTCATTCGCGGGTAACGGCATGAGCAGGCGTTGCCCGACCGCCGCCCAGCCGTCGTCGCCCATGCCCGCGCCGGAGCTGGCCGCCGCGCTGTGGCCGTCGTCCGCCATGATCGAGGCAAACGCCTCGGCGAGAAGGTCGCTCTCCGCGAGAACCTGGCGCAGCTCCGTGTAGAAACGGCGATACAGCGTCGGACGTGGCCGGACGAACAGGACCCACGTGTCGGCCAGCACCGCCGCCGCGGCCGGGGCGGGCACCTCGGGACCGGGCGCGACCCGCGCGTCAAGGCCGAGCGGCGCGACAATCTGCGCATACAGATCGGCCAGGCCGTCATCAGACCACGGATCCGGCGGGATCACCCGTACCCGCTCCCGCAATGCCGCCAGCTCCTCCACCGCCGCGAGCCCCAGCAGAGGGTCGGTCTCCAGCGCGGGCAGCCCGTCCGGCTGGACCGACAGAACCCCGGTGTCCGCGTCCATCTCGATGGTCACGGGGGTGAGGAGCAGCGGATGGTTGACGGCCTCCCCTGCCGGCAACCACGACAGCACGCCGTGGCCCCACACCAGTTCGTACCTGGCGTTGTCCCGCTGTAGCCGCAACCGCAGGTCGTACAGGTGTTGATAGAGCCTTCGAGCGGCCCGTGCCGGCATGGCCCGCTCCGCCCACGGCTGCCAGTGCTCGACGACCCACCGCGCCAGCTCAGCCCGGACCTCCTCCGGGTCCTCGCCCCGCTCGGCCGCGGACGTGTCGAAGTCGAGGGGCAGCAGCGGCGGCCCGGACAGGCTGACCGTCGCGGACGACACGTGACGAGCCAGCCGCTGCGTGAGCACCGGTGCGTCCGGCTCCACCGTCTTCGGGACCGCCAGCCACGCCGGCTGGCCCGGAGCGGGGCCCAGCAGCACACCGTGCCGCACCGGGATGTCGACCGGACGAATCAGCGGCGGCTCATACTCGCTCACGCGCCGCTTCGGCGCCGCCGACGACTCCGACAGAGCCGCCAGGTAGTCCAGCAGGTGCAGCGACCGTGCTTTGGCCTCGCCCTGACGCGTGCTCACGACATCCCCCGTGATCAGCTCTTTCCGTCAATCAATCTTCTGACAACAGAATGTTGTACCGGATGTGTCCGACAGTTCCGGACGACAGCTCATCCTGGCTCGTCACCACGAGCCGAGGCTGCCACTGGCGGCTGGCCGTCCGCCGCGGCCAGCCGCGGACGCACCCGCTGCGCTGGGCGTGTCTGCTGGGCGGTTGTCGGGCACCGCTCCAGGGAACAAGCAATCGGGTGTGATCTCATCACTCGCCGTTGACGCACCAGGGGGTCCCTGCCGCCGCTCCCCTCGAGCCGCGCGCGGCCGGCAACCCGGAGATGTTCGACGATGAGGACCGTTCGGCGCGGCAGCACCGACCAGAAGGTCAGCGTCCGCAACAAAGCGACGGCGACCGGGCCGTCGCCGGACGATCCGCTGGCACCAGATCCGCTGGCACCGCTGCGAGACCGGCGTTACCTCGGGCTGCTGGCGCTTGCCGCGATCCTCGGAGCACCGGTCTCGGCCGTGGCGTATGGCTTCCTCAAACTGGTCGCCGACATGCAGGGATGGATCTTCACGGACCTTCCCACCGCCCTGGGCTTTCATGAGGAGCCGCTGTGGTGGCCGCTGCCTGTGCTCGCCCTCGCGGGCATCCTGGTCGCGCTTACCATCCGATATCTGCCCGGGCGAGGCGGTGTGTCACCAGCTGACGGTTTCACCGTGCATGGCGCGCCCGCACCGGCCGAGCTCCCGGGTATCGTGATCACAGCGCTCGCGACCTTGGGCTTCGGCGTGGTACTCGGGCCCGAAGGGCCACTGATCGCAATCGGCGGCGGCCTCGCACTGTGTGCCGTACGCCTGGCCAGGCGCGACCCGCCCGCGCAGGTCGGCGCGGTGGTGGCCGCGGCTGGCGGGTTCGCCGCGATCAGCACCCTGTTGGGTTCGCCCCTCATCGCCGCGTTCCTCCTGATGGAGGCGGTTGGGCTGGCCGGGGCGGCCCTCGAGCTGGTGCTGCTGCCCGGCCTGGTGGCCGCCGGGGTCGGCAGTCTGATCTTCATCGGTCTGAACTCCTGGACCGGCTTCGGAACCTTGTCACTGGCGATTCCCAACCTCCCCCCGGTGGGGCAGCCGACCGTGGCCGAGTTCGGGTGGGCGCTGGTCATCGGTCTTGCCGCGGCACTGGTCGGATCGGCGATCCGGCCACTGGCCCGGCTGCTGCGTTCCCCGGTCGAACGGCATGCGCTGGTGGCCACGCCGCTGGTCGGCCTGGCCATCGCGGGTCTCGCGATCGCGTACGCCGAGGGCAGCGGCAAGGACACGTCCGAGGTGCTGTTCTCCGGCCAGGACGCGCTGGGCCCGCTCATCGTCAACGGCAGCGGCTACTCGCTGGGAGCGCTCCTGCTGCTGCTCGCCTGCAAGGGACTCGCCTACAGCGCGTCGATGAGCAGCTTCCGGGGTGGGCCCATCTTCCCGGCGATGTTCCTGGGAGCCGTAGGCGGGATCGCCATGTCCCACCTGCCCGGCCTGCCCCTCGTCGCCGGGGCGGCGATGGGCATCGGGGCGATGAGCGCGGTGCTGCTCACACTGCCGATGACCTCGGTGCTGCTGGCCACCCTGCTGCTGCTGAAGGACGGTCTCACGGTCATGCCCCTGGTGATCGTGGCCGTGGTGGTGGCGTACGTGACCGCTGTCAGGCTCACTCCGCCACCGGCCAGGTGAGTCCGGTGCGGCCCGGTCATCGAGGAAAAAATCAGTTATCTTATCTATCACTTCAGGTACAAGATGGGCGGTACGACCCGAGCATCGGAGGCGCTCATGGCATCGGAGTTCGGCGGACGGGTCGCCCTGGTGACGGCCGCGGCCGGGAAGGGCATCGGCCAGGCGACGGCCAGGCGGCTAGCCGCCGGTGGTGCCCGGGTCGTCGTCACCGACATCCACGAACGGCGGACCCACGCGGTCACCGCCGCGATCGCCGCCGACCACCCGGGCACCACCGTGGTCGGGTATCCGATGGACGCCGGTGACCGCGACCAGATCGACACAGTCGTCGCCGAGGTGGCGGGCACCCTCGGCCCGGTGCAGATCCTGGTCAACAACGCCGCCGTGAACGTACTCGGCAGCATTTTCGACTACGACCCGGCCGCCTGGGACCACGTCCTGCGGGTGAACCTGACGGGCGCCTGGTACCTGTGCCGGGTGACCATGCCGGCGATGCGCGACGCCGGTGGCGGTGTCATCGTCAACATCGGCAGCTATGCCCCGGACGTCGGCGGCAACGGTATCGAGTCGCCGTACGCGATCACCAAGGGCGGCCTCAACGTGCTCACCCGCAGTTGTGCGCACGAGGGCGGCCCGCACGGCATCCGCGCGGTGTCGGTCTCGATGGGCCTGGTACGGGGAACCAAGTTCGTCGACGACCATCCCGAGCTGAAAGACATTCCCGGTGCTCTCGGGGTGCTCGCGGACCTCACGACCGCGGACGAGATCGCCGAGATGGTGGCCTTCGTCGCCTCCGACCGCGCCCGCCACCTCACCGGCGAGATCATCAACGTGTCCGGCGGCGCCTACATGCGCACCTGACCCAGCGTGGCCTCGACAGGTCGGCGCACCGTCCATGATCGGTGCATGCGTGTCGTTGTGTGCGGTTTTCGGCCGGATCGGCGTGCCCAACGACAACCAATCGCTGACCTTTCCGGGCACAGAGCGGGATACAGCCGGGCGACCTAGCGCAGGACGCAGCGGCCGCCGTCGACCATGAGAGTCGCCCCGGTCACGTAGCTCATCCCGGGGCCAGCCAGGGCGACGACGGCGCCGCCGATGTCGTGCTCGCAGTCGCCCATCCGGCCGAGGGGCACCTTCCTGAGCACGGCCTCGAAACGCTTCGGCGCCGCGTCGCGGAAGGCGGTGGCGGCAGGTGAGTCCCCGAACGGGCAGATCACGTTGACGGTGATGCCATACTGGCCCCACTCACGCGCCGCCACCTTCGTCAGGCCGCGGATCGCCTCCTTGGCCATCACGTACGAGGCGAAACCAGGATCGCCCTCGACACCGGTCGACGACGCGAGGTTGATGATCCGCCCACCGTGCGCGGACAGGTGGGGAAAACAGGCCCGCATCGCGTGGAAGGTACCCAGGGTCCCGCTGCTGTAGCAGACCGCCAGGTCCTCGGGTGTCGTCTCCCCCAGCGGCTTGGGCGGGACAACGGTCTGCGCGTTGTTGACCAGAATGTCGACGGTGCCGTATGCCTCGACGGCCGCGGCCACCAGCGCCTCGACCTGCCCCTGGTCGGCCACGTCGCAGCCGGCTGCCAGCGCCCGGCCGCCAGCCTCGATGATCTCGGCGGCGGTGCGCTCGACCTTCGTCAGTGTCCGCCCGCCGACCGCGACAGCCGCGCCCTCCTTGGCCAGCGCGTGCGCGATACCGCGCCCGACGCCCTGGCCCGCGCCGGTCACGATCGCGACCTTGCCCACCAGCAAACCAGGGAGCTGACCGTCCACCCGGGCCATCCGACCTCCATCGAGAACGCCCGCGCCGAGGCCTTCGCGGCCACAGCTGGCAGGGCACCTGTGTCACGGGATAGCACAAAACATATAGATGATTTGTCTTCCAGCGCCATCGGGCTGACCCGACCCCGACCCGACCAGGCCGGCGCCGGGCGCCCGGCGCCCGGCGCTCACGCCAGGCCGACCTGGCGCTTCGGCACCGATTCATCTATAAAATCATACTGATATGATGATTACGGACCGTCCGACCGAGGCGGCCAACGGATCGCACCGAGGACGGTGACGTCCTGCTGAAGGGGATTACGCCGATGACGCCGCAGACAGCGGAGGCCTCCTCCCTCAAGACGGTCGACGAGGCCATCGACCGTCTGCTCGCCGAGCACCCGCCCGCGTCCACGCCACCGGCGGAGTTTCTGGGCGCGCAGTACGACGCGGGCCTGGCCTGGGTCTCCTTCCCGGTCGGCCGCGGCGGCCTCGACCTGGGCGTCGGGCTACAGAAGCACATCACCGGACGGCTCACCGCCGCTGGCGCCCCCAGCGGTTTCTTCCGCAACCCGCTGGGGTACGGGATGGGCGGGCCGACGGTCCTGGCGCACGGCACCGACGAGCAACAACAGCGCTACCTGCGTCCACTGTTCACCGGCGAAGAGGTGTGGTGCCAGCTGTTCAGTGAGCCCAACGCGGGCTCGGATCTGGCGTCGCTGGCCACCGTCGCCGTCCGCGACGGCGACGAATGGGTGATCAACGGGCAGAAGGTGTGGACATCCTGGGGCCACGTCGCCCGATGGGGGATGCTCCTCGTCCGTACCGACCCGTCAGTCGTCAAGCACCGCGGCCTGACCTTCTTCCTGTGCGACATGACAGCCCCGGGCGTCGAAATCCGGCCGTTGCGGCAGCTGACTGGCGACGCCGAGTTCAACGAGGTCTACCTCACCGACGTCCGGCTGCCGGACGCGCAGCGCATCGGCGGGGTCGGGCAGGGCTGGGGGGTGGCGCTGACCACGCTCAACAACGAGCGCTACATGCTCAGCGACGGGCTCTCCGCGCGGCCCGCGGTCGACGCGGCGATCGGGCTGTGGCGGGAGCGTGCGGACACCTCCTCGGCGCAGGCGCGGGTGCTGCGCGACCGGCTGCTCGACCTGTGGATACAGGTCGAGGTCACCCGGCTCACCGTCCTGCGCGCCGACACCGACCGCGAGCGCGGCGGGACGGGCCCGCAGGGCTCCGTCGCGAAGCTCGCCACAACACAGCTGAACAAGCGGGCGACAGAGCTGTGCGTCGACCTGCTCGGCGCGGCCGGCATGCTCTACGACTCGTACGACACTCGTGAGTTCGACATTCAGGACGCCGCCGAGCAGGGCGGCCCGGTCCGGTCCTTCCTGCGGGCCCGTGCCAACACGATCGAGGGTGGCACGTCGGAAATCCTGCGGACCACCCTCGGCGAGCGGGTATTGGGGCTGCCCGGGGACGTCCGGGTCGACAAGAACCTGCCCTGGAGCGCGGTCCGCCGCTCCTGACCGGGCGAAACAGCGACCAGCCGGCACAATCGACGGACATACCGGCCGCCATGCCCCGAGTATCGAAACGTCGATATCCGATGTCGACGTTTCGATACCGGCCGTTCGACATCAGCCTTTTTCAGCCGGGATGGACGAACTCACCTGGCGCCAGTACCGAACCACCGTCCACGTCGATCACTTGGCCGGTGACCCAGGAGGCGTCCGCGGACAGCAGGAACGCGGCGACCGAGGCGATGTCGTCCGGTTCACCGAGGCGGCGCAGCGGGACCACCTGGGACTGGATCTCCTCCCTGCCCTCCCAGACGAACCTCGAGCCCTCGGTTTTCACCAGACCGGGGGCGATCGCGTTCACCCGGACGCCGTCAGGGCCGAGATCGAGCGCCAGATCGCGGGTGAGCGCCTCCAGCGCCGCCTTACCCGCGGTGTACACGGCCGCGTACGGAACGAGCTTGCGGATGCTGATGGCGGACACGTTGACGACGGCTCCGCCGCCGTCCGCCAGGCCCGCCTTCATCGCCTCCTGGATCATGCCGATGGCGATCCAGGAGTTGCCGACGACATCGCGGGCGAAGCTGTCCCGATCAGCACGGTGCGGGCGGCCCAGATAGCTGCTCAGCCCCAGGTTGTTCACCAGGTAATCGATCCGGCCGAACG
>NZ_CAKJTR010000011.1:29826-32022 GCF_917627355.1 Protofrankia sp. Cj3
AGACCTGGGCCACCGGCGGCGCGCGACGGGCACGATCGCGCCACCGCTGGCCCCTGGCGGGAACTAAGGAGTGGGCATGGACAAGATCTGGGCGAACTCGGGAGATTCGCACCTGCTGGAGCCGGTCGACCTGTGGACGTCAAGGCTGCCGGCGCACCTGGCGGACCGCGCTCCACGCACCGAACGGGGCGACCGGCACGAAACAATCTACGTCGACAACGTGGTCCAGCGACGGGCGCTCAACGACTTCATGGACTCGTTCCGTCCCCCGGGCGCCTACGACCTCAAGCTTCGCCTCCAGGACATGGATGCCGAGGGCATCTGGGGGCAGCTCGTATTCCCGTCGATGGGCCTGTGGACCGTCCTGATCACCGATCGGGAACTCGCCGCCGCGTCCGTGCGGGCGTACAACGACTGGTGCCGTGAAGAGATCATGGATGGCTCGCCTCGCATCGTCGGCGCCGCGCTCCTGTCGATGGCCTCCATCGAAGACGCCGTGGCCGAGATCGAGCGGGTCGCCGGGATGGGGTTCCAGTGCGTGTTCCTGCCCACCGTCGTCCCCGACGGGCAGGAGTACGCCCAGGAGCTGTGGGAGCCGGTCTGGACCGCGGCTGAGGAAGCAAACCTCCTGATCGCCTTCCACATCGGTACCGGCTCGGACGCCAAGGCGTTCCGCGGTCCTGGAGCGGCTGTCATCAACTACGTGGAAACGACCTTCCCCGGCATGCGGGTCGTCACCCACCTGGTCGGCGCGGGCGTGCTCGACCGTCACCCGCGCCTGCGGATCATGATTGCCGAAGGTGGGGCGTCATGGGTGCCGGCGCTCGCCGACCGGATGGACGAGGGCTACCGCCAGCACGGCAACTGGGCGCTGCCCAAGCTGTCGGTGCTGCCGAGCGAGCTGATCTACCGGCAGGTCTACACGTCCTTCCAGCACGATGTGAGCGCTGTTCCCGCGGTCACCGCCATGGGTTACCGCAACGTCATGTGGGGTGACGACTACCCCCACCTCGAGGGTACCTACGGCCACACCCAGCAGACGCTGCACGACCTGTTCCAGGATGTCCCGGACGAGGTACGCCACACCATCACCCTGGACACCTTCCGCACGCTGTTCACCGTGCCGGACCGGGTCGAGGCCTGAGGCCTGAGGCCTTCCGGACCTCGGCACAGGCGGCCTGACCACAGGACATGGCCAGGCCACCTGCCCAGACCACGGCCACGGCCACACGGCAACGGCAACGTGGAGAAGCCCCGGACGCAACCGCCTCCGGGGCTTCTCCACGTTCAACGCCGGCCCGCGCCAGCCCGCGACCGCGGGGTCAGGCGTGCGCCTGGGCCAACGGCGCGCCGGACAGATAGGACTGCGCGATGTCGTCCAAGCGGCCGCGCAGGTCCTGCGCGGTACCGCTGAGCGCGATCCGGCCGCGGCTCATCACATAGGCCCGGTCGGCGAACTCAAGAGCCTTCGCGATGTGCTGCTCGACGAGGAGCACGCCCACACCGCCGTCCGCGGCCTGCCGGACCGCACGCAGCAGCCGTGTGACAACCAGCGGCGCCAATCCGAGCGAGAGCTCGTCGGCCAGCAGCAGGCTCGGGCCACGGCCCAGCGCTCGGGCCAGGGCCAGCATCTGCTGCTGGCCACCGGAGAGCAGCCCGACCCGCCGTCCGCGGAACTCGGCAAGCTCCGGGAACAAGTCGAACGCGAGCGCCAGGTCACTCCCGCTGACCCGCAGGTTCTCCTCGACGGTCAGGCTCATGAACACCGACCGCTCCTCGGTGACCAGGCCAAGGCCCGCCCGTGCGCGCCGGTGCAGCGGGGCCTTGGTGACCTGGCCGCTCACCCGGACCTCCCCGCCGAGAACAGGCAGCTCACCACACAGCGTGAGCAGTGTGGTGGTCTTGCCCGCGCCGTTCGGGCCGAGCAGCGCGACAACCTCGCCCGGCTCCACGTGTATGTCGAGGTCGCGCACGACCGCGAGCGAACCGTAGCCGGCCGACAGTCCTATCGTTTCGATCAACGCTGGCATCGTGTGCTCCTCAGCCGACCCTCGGGGCGGCACGATCATCAAACTCTCGCGTCATACTTTTTCGGACTGAATCAGCTTCTTGGCGGCATGCGGTTTCGGTGACCCGGCCCGCTCACCGGGCCTGCGGGAGTCAGCCGGGGCCGCGTCGGTCGGCTCCCCGGTCGGC
>NZ_CAKJTR010000011.1:32388-49474 GCF_917627355.1 Protofrankia sp. Cj3
GGTCGGCTCGGCGGTCAACTCACCAGCCGGCTCGGCAGTGGAGCCGGCGGTGTCGCTGTCCTCCCCGAGATAGGCACGGATCACATCGGGATTGGTCCGGATCTCCTCAGGTGCCCCTTCGGCGATCTTCCGACCGAAGTCGAGCACCGCGATGCGGTCGCAGATACCGAGGACCAGCGGAATGTCATGCTCGATCAGCAGAACGGCGGTGTTGCGCCGCTCGGCGATCCCCCGGATGACCGTCCCGATCTCGGCGCTCTCATGGGAGTCCAGACCGGCGGCCGGCTCGTCGAGGAACAGCACGTTCGGATCAGCGAGCAGCGCCCGGGCCACGCCGACGAGCCGCGCCCGGCCATGCGGAAGCTCAGCGGGCTTGCTGTCCAGCAGATCCGTCAGCCCGAACTCCTCGATGATCTCTTCCATGGTGACGGACGGACGCTGCCGCCCAGGACGGATCATGTCGGTGAAGTAGTACCCCGGCGCCTGGGTGTCCGCGGCGGCGAGCAGATTCTCCCGGACCGTCATGTCCGGGAACAGCTCGACCGCCTGGAAGGACCGGGCCAGCCCGGCCCGTGCCCGCCGTACCGGCGACCATCCGGCGATGGGCTTCCCGTCGAGCAGCACCTCACCCGACGTCGGCTTGGTGAAGCCGGTGACGATGTCCAGCAAGGTCGTCTTGCCCGCGCCGTTGGGGCCGATCAGCCCCAGCACCTTGCCCGGCTCAACGCGCAGGTTGACGTCGCTGAGCGCCTGCACCCCACCGAAACGGACGCTGAGATTACGCACCTCAAGAACCGCGGGCTCACGGCGACGGCTGGCGGCCGGACTGTCAGCGGCAGCGCCGCCGGCTCCGTCGGCTGCGTCGGCTTCGTCGGAAGCGCCGGTCGCGGTGGTACCAGCGGGCGCCGCACCGTCTACAGCCGGCGCTGGTGCCGATCCGCCGCCGCGCAGCCGTGCGACAAGTGCCTGATAACCATCGGAGTTGAGTTTGGCGATCCCGTCCGGGGCCTGGAAAAGTGTCAGGATGACGCCACCACCGGCGATGAGGGGCAGCCAGCCGCTGATGTCACCGAGCGAATCAACGATCTTCGCCGTGACACCGCCCGCAATCATGGTGGCGCCGGCCAGGCTGCCCGACGCCCAGCCAATACCGCCAATCACCGCATACATGACGACGTTGATGGACCCGAACACGTCGAACTGAGTGAAGACCACGGTCGGGCTGCGGAACCCGGTGAGGATCCCGCCGATCGCGCCGATCGCGGCGGCCAGGCCGAAGGCGTAGAGCTTGGCCCCGTAGACCCCGATGCCGATCGACGCGGCAGCCCGCTCATTGCTGCGGATCGCCAGCAGCCGCCGACCGGTGCGGCCACGCCGCACATTGGCCACGAGGAGACCGAGCAACACCAACATGATCAGAACAAGAGTCGCGTAGCGCCGAGGGTAGGTGATCGGGTCGAGGTCGACACCGAACAGGGACGGCGTCCCGACATTGGTCCCGTCAAGCCCGCCGGTGAGCTCACCGTTACCCAAGATCATATTCTGGATCACCAGTGCCAGGCCGAGCGTGGCGACCGCGAGGTTAACCCCACGGGTACGCAGTGCGGGCAGCGCCACAATGAGACCGGCCGGTATCGCGGCAAGAACACCGACGAGTGCCGCCAGCCAGAATGGCCACCCCGACGCGGCGACCAGCCGGGCCGCGACCCAGGCACCGAAGCCGGCCAACGCCCACTGACTGAGCGAGAGCTGTCCAGCGTAACCGGTGACGACGACGACGGACAGCACGAGCACCGCCGCGATGAAGGTCGTGGCGAGCGAGTCGACCCAGTCGGTAGGCACTGTCCAGACGAGCAACGCACCCGCGGCGATCGCCGGAATGAGCAGCGGCAGGTTCACCCGTCCTGGACCGGGCAACGGCAACCGCACGGGAAGGTCACCGCGGGCGGGCCGGGCACGTCCACCGAGAGTGAGAATGACGATAATCAACAGGAACGGTACGGAATCCGCGAGCCCGGTGACGTCGGCGAGGTAGCGTCCGACCTCCGCCTGCACGACACCGAGCAGCATGGCGCCGCCGATCGTGAGCAGGAAGGACGAGAAGCCTCCGACCAGCGCCGCCGCGAGCGCGGGAACGACAAGCAGGGTGAGTGCACCCGCGGACAGTCCGGTGATGGGCGCGAGGAAGATCGCGGCGGTGGCGTACAGCGCGCCGCCGACGCTCCAGTTCACCAGCTCAATCATGGATGTCGACCATCCGGAGGCCGCTGCCGTGCGCCGGTTCTCCGCCACCGCCGTGGTCGCGAGACCGAACCGGGTCCGGGAATAGATCAACCACAGGACGGCCGCGAGCACGATCAGAAGACCGATGAGGACGATACGGTCCTTACCGATGACCAACGAGCCGGTCACGTGGACCGCCTTGGTCGGCAGGATCGACTTCACCAGCTCCTGCGCGGACCCCCAGACAAGCACCACCACGCCCTCGAGGAACAGCAGGACTCCGAGCGTGGCGATGAGCTTGACCAACGCGGAGGCCCGGCGCAGCGGGACCATGACCAACAGGTGGGTGGCACCACCCAGCGCCGCCCCGAACGCGATACTCAGCACCAGCGCGGCGATCCAGTTCACATGATGGGTGTCGCGCAGGTCATAGAAGACGAAGGCGGCGAAACCGCCCGTCACGCCGCTGGCGAAGTTCAGTACTCCGGAGGCTCGGAAGACCAGCACGATCCCGAGCGCGGCCAGCGCGTACAAGCTGCCCGTGCCAAGACCCAGCAGGGCAAAGCGGAGGAAATCCACGTCGGAAAGCCTTTCTGCCGAGAACGCGGGTATGCCGGCGCACCCGGCCGCGGGAGGAACCGCGGCCGGGTGCCGAAACAGCCGCGGTTAGGAGCTGCCGAGGACGTTGAATGCCTGGTTGTCGAACAGTGGTGTACGGGTACCGTTTTTGACCTCGGAGAAGTACACACTGGTGGTGAAAATCCGGTTACCGTCGAACAGAACCTTGATCGGCTTGGCGAAGTCCACCTTGGGCAGCGGCGAGAAGTCGATCTCTCCGGCGGTGTTCAGAGCATTGGCCAGGCTCTCCCCGTCGATCGTGGTCAGCTTCGCCGCGTACTGGGCCACCAGGTGGACGGTCGCCCACGCGGTCATGGCACCTTCGCTGCGGGTGTCAGCGGCAACACCGGCGGCATCCAGCTCGGAGTTGAACTGCTTGATCGCGGGAATGGTGGTATCGCTGGCCGGTGGCATCGAACCAACCAGCACCAGCCCGTCCGCGGCCGATCCAAGCGTCTTGATCATTTTATCCTCGATGACCGTAGCGCCGTAGGCGGTCGTGACCTTGGAGCCCGCCTGCGAGAGCGCCTGCAACAGCTTGGACGCCTGGCTCGAGCCCAGCACCATGTCGATGCAGTCGGTGGTGCCGCTGGTCAACGTGGCCGCGCTGGTCGTCAGGTCGGTGGCAGTCGGCGCGATCGGCACAGTCTTGTTGATGTTCAGGTTGAACGACTTGAGGCCGATGCCGAAGAAGGAAGCCGAGTTGCGTCCAGCCGCGATGTCGACGACCGCGACGGCCGGATCCTTCTTACCCAGCTTGCCACAGGCCGTCCCGCCACCGGCGATGTTGACCGCGCCGCTGCCGAACGGGAAGGAGTACGGGCTCTTGAGCTCACTGGCGCTGCTCGGTACTTCACCGATCGCCGGGATCTTCGCCTTCTCCAGGATCGGCATGTACCGGTCGCCGGTGCTGGAGTTGGCCGTCACGAACAGGTACTTGCCCTGAACGGCCTGGGTCGCACAATCAGCGCCCTTGTTCGGGTCGAACTGGTCATCGCAGGCGGTGACCTCCAGCGGCCGGCCCTTGATACCGCCGGCCTTGTTGATTGCTTGAGCCGCGGCCTTCACCGCCGCGGGGACTCCCGGGTAGCTGTCGGACGGGCCTGACAGCGCCTGGATCGTCATGATCTTTATGGGTTCGCCGGAAAGCTTGGTCGCCGACCCCGACGCGGCACTCCCGTCATTCGACGAAGAACTACCGCATGCGGCCAGCGCGAGGGCACCGGCAAGCGCTACGGCGAAGGGTGCCTTCGAGCGGACTTTCATGATCCTCCTTGAGAAGGGTAACTGAATCACCGAACGCAACAGTATGAATCGCTTAATCGGATAGACATTTCTACAGTGCGCGAAGTGTGACCTTTGACACCACACCCGTCAAGTCCCAGACTCACCGCATGCCCGGAAATCCACGAATATGACTCTTGGTGTCAGTACCAGCACAATCTGGTCCACCTGCGCGGTCAGCGGAGCCGGCTCGGCAAGGGCCTAACCGCGCGCGATCGCCGAGGCCGCGGCCATGGTCTCCGCGCTCAGCTCCCACTCGGCGGCGGCGACGTTGGTGCGGAGCTGCGCCGGCGAGGTCACGCCAGCGATCACCGATGCCACCGCGGGTTGCGCGATCAGCCAGGCGATCGAGAGTTCCAGGAGGGTGTGCCCGTCCTGGCCAGCCAGCCTCTCGAAGGCCTCAAGGCGGTCGTGTGTGCGCTCGGAGAGGATTTTCGCCGCCACCGCAGGGGCTACATGATCTCCGAGGCGGGTGCCCGCGGGGGGAGCCTGCCCCCGGCGATACTTGCCGGTGAGAACTCCGGAGGCGAGGGGGAAGAACGGAAGAAACGCCATGCCCTGGGCGGACGCTGCTGGCACGGTGTCGGAAAGCGCCTGCGGCCGCAACAGATTGAGCCGGTTCTGGACGCTGGCGAACGACCTCAGGCCATGATCGTTCGCGGCGCGCGCCGCCTCGTCGATCTGGGCGGTGGCCATGTTCGCACACCCGATCTCCCGGGCCTTGCCCGCCTGAACGAGGCCCTCCAACGCACCGAGGGTCTCCTCGATCGGCACGGACGGGTCGGGGAAGTGCAGCTGGTAGAGGTCGATACGGTCGGTGCGCAGCCGCCGCAGGCTCGCCTCGACGGCCGTCGTGATCCAGCGGGGGCTCGCGCCGCCTTCGCCGGGCGCCGCGCCGTAGCGCGACCCGAACTTCGTCGCGATCACGACTTCGTCGCGGCGGGCCGCCAACAGACGCCCGAGCAGCTCCTCGGACGCGCCGGCACCGTACTCGTCAGCCGTGTCGAAGAAGGTCACGCCGCTGTCGGCGGCGGCGGCGAGGATGGCCGCGGTCCTGGTCTCGTCGCAGGTGGTGCCGAGCTGGTTGCAGCCCAGCCCCACGACCGAGACCTCCAGGCTACCGATCCTTCGGGTACGCATTCCCGTCCCTTCCCCGTCCGGTACCGCTGCCGGTACCGGCAGCGGCAGCCGCTACAGCCATGCCGGTCCTCCTCGTGGTTCGCGGCGGTACGTCATGAGCCCAGGAGTGCCAGCGCGCTCTCGATCAATCCGGGGATGGCCTGCGCGTAGCGCTCAGCGGACGGGTCCGGGCTGGGCCGCCGCCGGTTGTGCTTGACAATGAGAGACAGCGTGGCCGCCGACTTGAAGTGGACCAGCGCGTCGAACCAACGCAGATCGGCCACGGTCGCGCCCCGGGCCTGCTCGTAGGTGTCCAGGACGGCAGCGGCGGACGGGACGCCCGGCGGGTCGAAACGCGCGATCGGGCTGCCCATCACCCCACACATGGACAGAAACCAGGCCAGGTCCAATCTGGGATCGCCCACCGTCCAGATCTCCCAGTCGATGACGGCGGTGATGTCGCCGCCGACGGCGAGCATGTTGCCCAGGCGCCAGTCACCGTGCACCACGACCGGGGCGAGCTCCGCCGGCAGCCGGGCGCGCAATGCCGCGGCACACTCCGAGTGGCGCGGCCGCAACGCCTGTTCGACCGTGTCCAGCGCGCGCTCCCACCGACCGACCTCATCCGCCAGGGACACCGGCCGCTCATCCCCCAGGCCCACCGACACCGGCGAGATGGCCTGCATCGCCGCGAGCATGCGCGCCGCCGCGGCGAAGCGGCCCCGCACCGCCGCGGGTGCGAGCGGCGCCCACGGCGTATCCATGATCGGCTCGTAGGAGTCCCCGTCGATGAAGTCCATCGCGAACAGCGGTGGGATTCCCGGCGGGTCCCCCGGGTCGCCGAAGAGCACCCGGGGCACCCGGATGTCCGGCACGGCAGCCAACGCGCGCAACAACCGGGCCTGTCGTAGAACGTCCCGGTTGCGGACCGGAGACACACCGGGCGTGGCAACCTTGAGCACGACCCGACGGCGTCCACCGGCGGCGTCCACCAGCGACGCGGCGAAGGTGTGGCCCGACTGGCCACCGGTGAGCTCGACAAGATCCTCGACCGCCACCTCGCCCGCCGGGCCACCCGCACCCGCACCCGCGGCAGCGGCAGCGGCAGCGGCAGCGGCTGAACGCACCCGCCGAGCGAGCTCGTCGAGGTTGATGACCGGCGTCGCGGCAGGCCGCATGGTCACGCCTGGCTCGTCGTGGGTGCCACGCCCCAGGTTGCGAGCACCTCGCCGACGCTCGTCGCCACCGGGCCGGGTGGGGTGGACGCGGGTGTGCGGCTGAAGCGCGGGGCGGGCGCGGGACGCACCGCTCCCCCGCGGTCGGTGAAGGTCCCGCGGTGGGCGATGTGCGGATGCGAGGGCGCCTCGTCCATCGACAGCACCGGGGCGAAGCAGGCGTCGGTGTGCTCCAGCAACGCGCACCACTCGTCCCTGGTCCGCGTTCTGAACACGTCGGCGAGCCGGGCCTTCATCGGCCGCCAGCCGCTCTTGTCCCACTGTGTCGCCGCGTCGACCGGGTCGATCCCGATCAGCTCCAGCAGGATGCGGTAGAAGTTGTTCTCTATCGCGCCGACCGCGATGTGACGGCCGTCGGCGGTCTCGTAGACGTTGTAGAAGGGTGCGCCGGTGTCCAGGGTGTTGGTGCCCCGCGGGCCATCCCACGTCCCGGACGCACGCATCTCGTGCGTCATCATCATCATCAGCGCGGCCCCGTCGACCATGGCCGCGTCAACGACCTGACCGAGCCCGGACGCCCTCGTCTCGAACAGCGCGCACATCACCCCGAAGCCGAGCAGCATCCCGCCGCCACCGAAGTCACCGACGAGGTTGAGCGGCGGGACCGGCGCCTGTCCCTCCCGACCGATCGGGTCCAGCGCCCCCGCGAGCGCGATGTAGTTGATGTCGTGGCCGGCCGCCCGAGCATAAGGACCCTCCTGGCCCCAACCGGTCACCCGCCCGTAGACGAGCCGAGGGTTGCGGGCAAGGCAGACCTCGGGGCCGACACCGAGACGCTCGGCCACGCCCGGTCGGTAACCCTCGATGAAGACATCCGCGGCGTCGGTGAGCGCGAGCACCGCGGCCACCCCCGCTGGATCCTTGAGGTCGACGGTGACGGTCCGCCGGCCGCGGGCCAGCAGCACGGACGCCGGCTCGGCCTGCGCGCCGGGTGAACGGTCCACCGAGACGACGTCGGCTCCCATGTCGGCGAGCAGCATCGCGGCGAACGGCCCAGGCCCCTGGCCGGCGAGTTCCACAACGCGCACCCCTCGCAGTGGCCCGCCGGTTAATGTCCCGGTCGTCTGTTCCTCGGTTGTCTGTTCCTCGGTCATCGCCCGCCCATCCTGTCGACCCGCCCATCCTGTCGGCCTGTCGGCCTGTCCGGTGTCCGGTGCCGTGCCATCGGCCGGTGGCACGGCACGCTGCCCCCGCTCACGTGTTCACGTGTTCACGTGTCGCCGAAGACGGGCGCGCGCCTGGCGAGGAAGGCGGCCTCCGCCTCGCGGCAGTCCTCGGTCAGGCTGGCAAGGATCTGGGTACGGTTCTCCAGCTGCATCGCGGCGTCGAGGCTTGGAGCGTCGATGTTCTTCCAGAGCACCTGTTTGGTCATCCGGACCCCGAACGGGCTGTTGGCCATGATCGCCGAAGCGATCGACAGTGCCTCGTCCAGTACCCTGCCGTCGTCGACGACCCGCAGCACCAAGCCGTTGTCCCTGGCCTCCAGCGCGTCGATCAACCGACCGGTCAGCATCATCTCGGCTGCCGCCGTCGGCCCGACGATCCGGGGCAGGAAGTAACTGGTGCCCATGTCCGCGCCGGACAGACCGATACGCACGAAGGCCACGTTGAAGCGGGCGGAGCTCGCGGCGAGCCGGATATCCGCGGCCAGCGCGAGGGCCAGCCCCGCGCCCGAAGCTGGGCCGTTGACCGCGGCGATGACCGCCTGCGGCAACTCGTGGATGGTTTTGATCAACTGAGCCGCCCGGGTCTGCCAGGCCATCCCGAACTGGATCCGGCCGAGATCCGACGCGGCGGGGTCCGCGCCGAGGTCGCGCAGATCCTGCCCTGAGCAGAAGCCCCGGCCCGCACCCGTGATCACCAGGACCCGGGTCGAGACGTCCCGGGACAGGGCGTCGACGATCTTTTCGATCTCGTCGTACATCTTCAGCGTGATGGCGTTCAGCCGGTCCGGCCGGTTGAGGGTGAGGACGGCGACGCGCGGAGCCACTTCCTCGAAGCTGATGGTCTCCAAACTGCCGGTCTCCAACGCTTCAGCGCTCCTTCGGCCGGGACGACGCCGCCCCCACAACAACATGTGCGACCGGCCGTCCATGTCAGGGGGATGGCATCGCAACGGTGGCTGCCGACGCTACGCTTTCGCGTACTTGTAGTGCAATGCGTTTGATAGTCTAACTTTAAAAATGCAGGCTTCCGCCCTGATTGACAACGATCCAGCGTGCTGTGCTGACCGCCCTCCAAGCGTCTCCCTCTCCCTCTCCTCTCCCTCTCCTCTCCCGCTCCCGTAGCTCATGGCTCATAGGAGGAAACGGCCCATGCCACCCGTCGCGGTCATGTTCACCTTCTCGGTGCCAGCGGACAAGATCGACGATGCGATCGGGATCCTGGGCGAGATCAGCGCGGCCATGAAGGCCGAGGAACCGGCCGTCCTGATGCACGTCTCCCACCAGCGGGCCGACAAGCCGGGTTCGTTCGCCTTCTACGAGCTATACCCCGACGAGACAGCGTTCAAGGCCCACGGCAAGGGTCCGATCATGAAAGCGGCCGGTAGCCGGCTCAACGCCCTGATGGAACAGCCGGGCAAGGGCTTCATCCTCAGCCCCGTCACCGGCGTCGGCCTGCCCACCTCAGCGCGCCCCTGAGCGTCCCGACCCTCCGACCTTCCGACCCTCCGACCGAGTTTTATACAAGCCTGCCTTGACAGGGTGGTATAAAACTACTCGTGACTGTGAGTCGCGAGCAGCTCCGCCGTGAAGCGGACAGGGCGATCGACGAGGTGCTCGCGGGACGGGAAGCGTGCGAGCTGGAGTCGCAGACACTCGACTTCAAGGAGCTGAAGCGTCCCGCGGGCAACGACCGCGACCTGCTGAAGGCTGCGGCTGCCGACCTCGCCGAAGCTGTGGCCTGCCTGGCCAACAGCCGGGGCGGGACGGTCATCGTCGGGGTGCGCGACGATGGGGCTGGGCCCGCGGCCATCGTGGGCGTACCCACCGACCTCGACATAGACGATCTTCGCCATCGAATCTGGCAGCACACGTCGCCATCCTTGGTAGTCGATATTGAAAGTCGCGTCGCACACGGCATGCGGCTGCTTCTCATCACCGTGGAAACAGCATTTGACCTGGTTCGGGCTGGTGGAAAACTTCGCGAACGGATGGGCACCTCCTGCGAACCGATGGCTCCTGGCCGGGAAGCCGTCATCCGTGACGAGCGCCGTGGATACGACTGGTCCGCCGAGCCCACGCACCTGCGGGTCGACGACGTGTCCCCACGCGCGGTCGAGGAGGCACGCCGTGGGCTCACCGAGGCGGGAGACGCCCAGAGCCGTCGGCGTGCCGAGCTAAGCGTCACCGACCTCCTGCGTGAGTGCGCGGTTCTGGACAGCAGCGGACATCTCACCCGGGGAGGTGCCCTGCTGTTCAGTAGCCTGCACCCTTTCGCCGCTGATCCGACAATCCAGTACCTGCGGCGGCGGACGCCGGCCGGTCCCCTTACCCGTCCATCATCAGTCCACCGAACTCCCCTGATTGTCGCCCTGGCCGATCTTCTTCGGGATATTGACGCAATCAACGAGACCACGTCGGTCACACTTCCCACCGGCGTGCAACAACAACTCGAAACGATTCCCGGCCCGGCCGCGCGCGAAGCCGTGGTCAACGCAATCGCACACCGCGACTACCGGCATCCTGAGCCGGTAGTCGTCGAGCACAGCCCCAGCCGGCTCGTTGTGACATCACCTGGGGAGCTGGTGTTCGGGGTAACCGAGGAGAACTTGCTCACGCATGTGTCCAAGCCGCGAAACCGCTGCCTGGTCGAGGCGCTGCGGGTACTCCGCCTGGCGGAAAGAGCCGGCACCGGTGTCGATGTGATGGTGCGAGTCATGATCCGCGCAGGACATCCGCCGCCGGTCTTTACAAGCGGGAGCGGGAGCGTCCGGGTCGTCATCGACGGCGGTGCTCCTGTGACACGCCTTGCGGTAATGATCGCAAGCCTGCCTGTTGAGGTGCAGGACGACACTGATGCAATTCTGCTCATTCATTTCCTTCGGTCCCATGCGACCGTCGATGCGGTTAAGATCGCTCCTATCCTCCAGAAGAGCGTTGAAGAGGCATCCGAGGCTCTCCAGCGGCTGTCGGACGACACCTACGATCTGCTGGAGCCGGTTCGAGCGACACGCCGGTACCGGATACCCGCGTATCGCTTCCGGGAACGTACGCGCGCGGAACTGGGCACGCTGCTGCCCTACCATCGCAACGACTCCGATGAGATCGAGCGTCGTATCGTCGCGCACCTGCGTGAATATGGGACGATCTCCAACCAGACCGTCCAGAACCTGTTCCTGGTGGGGGTCCAGCGGGCGAGCGCGCTCCTGCGTTCGCTCGCGGAGAAGGGCGTGCTCCAGCGCACGGCCGACTCGCCGACCCGCGGGCCGACCGTCAGGTACGAAGCCGGGCCGGCGTTTCCGCAACGCGGCAGCCGCCGCCGATGAAACCGAGGGATGCGGGTCACTGTGAGCGCGCCAAGGCCACCCACGACAACCACATGACCGAACGCCCCTACATCCTGCTGTCGGCCGCCACATCCGTGGACGGCTACCTCGACGACACCACCAACCAACGGCTGATAATCTCCAACAGGGCCGACCTCGACCGGGTCGACGAAGTCCGTGCCAGCGTCGATGCCATCCTCGTAGGCGCGAACACCATCCGCCGTGACAACCCCCGGCTGCTGATCCGCTCAACAGCCCGCCGCACCGGCCGGATAACCCGCGGCCTACCCGAAAACCCCATCAAAATCACCCTCACCAGTCGCGGCGACCTCGACCCCACCGCCAGCTTCTTCACCACCGGGCCAGCCGAGAAAATCGTCTATGCCACGACCCCCACCGTGAACAAGACCCGCGGACATCTCACCGACGTGGCATCCGTCGTGGACGCCGGGAACCCACTCGACCTCCACACCCTCCTGGCCGACCTCGCCGCGCGCGGCGTACGCCGGCTGATGGTCGAGGGCGGCGGCACCATCCACACCCAGTTCCTCACCGCCGGGCTCGCCAACGAGATCCACCTGGTGATCGCACCGTTCTTCATCGGCGACCCGGCCGCACCCCGCTTCGCCGGCACCAGCACCTTTCCCCACCACCCCGGCCACCGGATGACACTGGCCGAGGCCCGTCAGCTCGACGACGTCGTCTTCCTGCGCTACCTGCTCGGCTGACCTCTGTTCTGTGGTCGGCATTGTCAGCGGCGTCCGAGCGGTGTGGTTGACGTCAGAGTGCCAGCCACTTGTCGAATGAGGGCCTGTCGATCACTTCAGGAGGACTTCCTCGCTGATGAGTGCGGAGGGTCTGGGTATATCCCCACAAGGCGTCAGCGTCGACCCATTCCCGCTTGGCCGCGACCTTCAACAGGTGCCAGGTCCTGACTACTTTGATCTTGTTCCGAGCGGCGAGCCGTACGGCATCGTTGTCATCGGTGACGAAGAATCCGTGCACGCGGCGACGGATCATGATTGCGAGCGTCTCGGCTTCACCGAGGTGTCGGTGAGGGTGGTCGCCTGGGCTGGCAAGCTCCTCGCGAAGAAGCCTCGTGTCCTGAAGTTCTGCCGCGTCGGGGAACCAGGGCGACCCGAAAATGCCGCTGGCATCGGCCAACGCGGCGAGACCGGGTTTGCGTGCCGACGAGTCGCATTCCGCTGCCACGGTGGCGCACCAGTGGCCGTGGCCGTTCGCCAGCCGCTCCAGCAGATCCATCCGGTTGATGATCGCAAAATTGATCAGAACTGTGTTGTCCGGGAACAGGAGCACGGCCACGGTTCAGAGGTCCAACGCCCTAGCAAGATCATCAATGGTCACCTCAGGCACTGCGGGGATGTCAACATCCAGCGCATCGGGATCAATACCGAGCATCCAGGCGAGCGTTCCCTTGCCGAGGGTCCCGGCTTCGATCCCTTTGAGGTGCGCCTCCTGCAGCGTGAGGGGGAAACGACGCTGGGCGGCTGCGTCCATACGCAAAGTGATCTCATCTTTACCTGAATTGGGCGCCCGGTGACGCCGCAACAAACGCTGGGTCGGTTGTCCGGCCCATTCCCGCACCACATCGGGCACGTAGCCGTTCAGGGCATGCAGGCGGCGGGCGAGTGCGTCGGTGGACACACCCCACCGCCACACGAGGTCAGCCAGCCCGGCCGCCTCGTACCGGTCCCAGTCAATCACGGCAAGCGACTCACGGGGGAGCAGAAGCTCCGCCGCGAACGCGTTCGCGGCCGCCTCGCGCTGGTCCCGCTCGGCCGCGGAGAACCCCTGGTCGTGGTGACCCCAGACGAGATGGCCCAACTCATGTGCCATTGACCAGTTCTCCCAGAACCAGTTCCCGGTCGCCGAGAGCGCGATCACATGGCGGCCACCGATGGTGAACGAGTACGCGGTGGACAGGTCTGCGATCCGCACAACATCGACGCCGAACCGGCTCTCCAGCCGATCCGCGAAGGGGCGCACGAAGTCCTCACCCAGCGCCACCCTGACCCCATCAGCACCAGCCCCGTCAACACTCTCTGGAAGGGCTGGTCCGTGCTGCGGTTCGGAGTAGGCCTGACGATAGGCCAAGGCGATGTCGCGTAGCACCAGCTCGTCAGCGTCACGCTCGGGTACGCTCCGGCGGCCCGTCAGGTGATTAAAATCGTGACGCGCCGCGACGACCAGCCGATGCGGGTCGGGCTGTCCGGTGATCAGCCAATGGATGTCCGCATCCAGCAGGTCAGCCAGGCGCGCCAACTCGATCGAGGAGAAGGCGCGCTTGCCGTTTAGCGCGCGCGAGAACGCATCGGGCGGCATCCCGATGTCCGCCGCGATGTCCCGCTGCCGGGTGGTGGGGCAGACCTGCCTGATATGCTCCAGCACGCGGTCACCAATACTGTGCATACATGCATGCTACCTGTTCCGTTGGGAAAATCCCAACGGAACGCATCTGTCCGGGCCACGTGGCTACCTCCGCGGGGCCTACCCCAGCGCAGGGCCGCCGCAGCCACGGCACGACGGATGGACGTCCGAAACCCCCGTGTCGGGCAGAAAATACGTGTCGCTCTTCCACTCGTGACCTGCCGAACCGTTGTGATCGACGGTATCGCGGACCATTACTCAGTCGGTGACTCGACGACCTCCGCATGCGAGGCGTCCTGTTGCGCGGTGCGCACGGCGGCATCCGCGGATGAGCCGTCGGCCGCGGCGATCTGTGGACGCGGGCCGTCGCTGGAGAACTCGGCTGTCGGGCCGCCGCTGAGCGAGCCGATCAGGTTCGTCAGTTCACGCATGATGTCGGGCCCGAACCCGGCCAGCCCGGTCATCAGACTGACCAACCCCTTGTCGTGGGAACCCGCAATGTAGGTCCGCAGGTTCGGCAGCAGTTTGCCCTTGGCCTCCAGGATCTCCGGTAGTCTTTCCACGATCATCCGTTGGATGTTCTCCTCGTGGTGGCCGCCTTCAATACGCAGCCGTTCGGCCAGTTTGTATGCCTCCAGCTCGGCCAGTGCCCGGGCGTGGTCGCGTTCCGACGCCCGGCTTTCATCCGCCACCGCTATGCGTGCCCTGGCGACTTCCAGCCGTCTCAGCTCAGCATAGGTGTCGGCATCCGCTCTGGCCCGCTCCGCCGTCAGCCGCTCGTTCGCCTCCCGCCGGGACCGCGTGGCACTGATCTGATCCTCTATAGCCAGTTTGGTCGTAAGCGTCCGCAGGTGAGCGTCCAGCGATATCTTCTTCTCCCGCTCCGCCACCCAGTCCGCAGGCAGCACAACGTTCGCGACGGACAGTGGCCGCGGTTCGAATCCCATCTCCACCAGTGCCGGCCTGGACCTCCACATCACCTCGTCCGCGATCTTTCCGAAATCGCGATCGACCTGCCCCATGGCCCGTTCGCCCACCACGTCACGAATATGTACGACAAGGGTGTCGATGACTTGCCGGTGCATGTTCTCCGTGTCCTCGCCGAAATGCTCGCTCACCGTCCGGATCGCCTGCTCGTCTCGTGGGATCCGAAAAGCTGTACGAAGATCGAGCGTCAGCGGCACCTCGTCGGAGGACTGACAGGTCACCCGGAACTCGATCGGCTGCCACTGCAACGAAATCTTGGTGAGGATGGCGCCCGGAGGGAGGAAGATCCGCCCTTTCAGCACCACCTTGATGCGATGATCCCACCACCCCGAGACGACACCCGCCTCGTCCTGGCCCAGCGGTTCCGACAATTTTGCCATGACGACTCCTAGAACAAACAGCGCCAGCAGCGCGAAGAATAATTTGGGGATGACGAACAACAGCCAGCCGGCCAGCGCTGTCACCGCGATCAGCGCGCCGAGATTCCAGGGTGACTGGTTCCTCAGCCATGCACGCCAGTCATTCATATCGACCCCGGTGTCATCAGACTGACTGGATGGCCCGCATGACGTCAACCAGGCCGTGCCCCTGAAACTCCCGTACCCGGCCGAGATCGGTCGCGGAGTCCAGGAAAACCTTTTTTACCCGTTCGGGGCTGCCGATAAACTCGCTACGCACCGAGAGAAAGGCGGCGATGGCCCCGGAGACGTGTGCCGCCGCCAAGCTCGTCCCGCTGAACTCGCTGTAGTCTGGATAGTCCCAGTCCTCGTCGTCGGGCTGGGCCGTCGAACTGACGCAGCTCACAATGTGTTCGCCGGGGGCGACAAGGTCCGGCTTGAGCCGGCCATCCCCCGTCGGCCCCTTGGAGGAAAAATAGGAAACCCCGTACCGGTGCGGGGCGACTCGATGCGTGGAGCCGACCGTGATAGCGCCGAAGGCGTTTCCTGGATCGTTGATCGTAACGCCCGCGCTGAAATCATCGGTGTTCCGGGCTACTTCCGTCCGCACGAAACCCGAATTGCCGGCGGCAACGACCACCAACACGCCCGAGGCGACCATGCGGTCGACCTCGTTGCACAGCGGGGAATACCCGCCGACAAACCACTCCGGGTAAAACGAGTAGCCAAGGCTCAGATTTACTCCGTGAATGCGAATGTTACGGCCGTAGTCGTTGACCCGCTGGATGTGCTCCAGCGCCGCGATCACCGCACTCACGTTGGCCAGCCGGCCCGCGCCGAACACCTTGTAGCTCACAATCTTACAACGCGGGGCGACACCGCCGATCCTGGTGATCGCGGACGTGTACGCATCCACCGTCTTGTCGCCGTCAAGCAGCATCTGGCGGACACGTAACCGACGTCCACCGGTTTCGGCGGAGTCAGCCGCCACCTCACCCGCGATGATACCGGCGACCGGCGTGCCATGCCCGATACCATAATCATCCCGGGTTGGAGCGTTGCCGTCCGTCAGATCGACGTGCTCAAGTTGAGCCGGCAGACTGAGATTGTCCCATTTAGCAAAGTGTGGGTGCCGCTCGTCAACCCCGGAGTCGACAACCGCCCAGACAATGTTTTCACCGAACGCGCCGAAGGTTGCCTGGGCCGCGTCGCCCTTTATCACCGCCACGGACCTGTCCAGCAGCGCCGAAACTTCGAAGTCGGGCCAGACCCGCCGGATCGCGCGCAGCCGCCAGTTGCCGGCATCCTGTTCAGCCTGCTCGACATCGACGTGGACGACCCAGCGCACAGCCTCCGGCGGGAGGACCGCGACGACGTAGGAACGGCCCAGCTCCCGAGACAGCCGCGACTCACCGATGTCGTCGAACACGTCCATCTCGCTGAACCGCACGGCTGCCTCGGTCAGCAGCGTGCGCACGGTATTCGCGGCACCGCGGCGGCCGGCGGGGAAATCCGGGTTGAGGTCGAAGATGACCCGGACGGTGCCTGATGCGCTTCGGCTCTCCAGCTCTGTCAGCCGCGACTCCAGCGCAGGCGTGATGACGGACCGGGCATGCGTTACCGGCCGGCGGCCAGGATCATCGAATTTCATTACGTCCCCCGATCTGCGGCATTGGACGGCCATGGGACCGCCGGATCCGACTATATATGCGATAAGGCTGGGGAAATTCCCCCTGATACGGGATTGCCGCACTCACTCAAACGTCCCTACGGGTGGAAAGGTTCCGCATCGTCGACCGGATGCGTAGCCGACGGGGACGTGGACGGGTTCGGCAGACGCCACAGAGCCGCCTCACCGGCGTCGGATGCGGTGGCGAACCAGCGCCCGTCAGGGCTGAACGCGACCGCGTTTACGCGCGGTTCGTGCACCGATCGGTGCCTCGCCGGCCCCGCGGAAAGATCATAAACAAAGACCACCCGATATGCCGGGCTGTGCGCGGCCATGAAACGTCCGTCCCGGCTGACGGTAAGCGCGCCCGGCGTTCTGGGGTGGGAGAACCGTGCCCGTACCCGGCAGGCTGCCACGTCGATAAACGAGATGACCATCGAACGGTGGCGTAACACAAGCAACTGGCCGGCCAGGCCGAGCGCGGCGTCCACTACCTCGGAGCCCGCCGCGGTGAAGTCCCCAGCATCTTTACCGGCCGCCGAGGGGTAGACGCAGGCACCGGTGGCGAGCGCCCACAGCCGTGGCGAACAGCTGTCATCCAGGGTGACCAACCACCCGCCATCCCAACTGAACCGAGCCGCCGTCACACGACGTACCGTCTCCACGGTCTTCCTGA
>NZ_CAKJTR010000012.1:0-9158 GCF_917627355.1 Protofrankia sp. Cj3
CCCCTATTGCCGGTCGCTCTTAATGATCTCTGCCAGAAGCTGAGGCTCCTGCCGGATTGGCGAAGCCGATCCGGCAGGTCCGTCGGGGCACGCCGGATGCCAGGGGATGCGCCGCGGGGCGGTCCAAGCCCCGGTAGCGGTGTTCTACCGGGGCCAACGACAACGATGAGAGGCGCCCTCTGGCACCGACAGGCCCTGGGCGAGCTTGCCGGCGGCGGCCACGTGGTCCCGCGCACGACGAGAGGACCCGTACAGGCCCGTGGTGTGACAGGTGTGGTGGAGCGAGCTCAGGCGTCGGTCAGCGAAGCGTGCCGCGCGGCCATGGCCGACTTCTTGTTAGCGGCCTGGTTGGCGTGGATGACGCCTTTGCTGACTGCCTTGTCCAGCTTCCGCGAGGCGACGCGCAGCTCAAGGCCGGCGCGCTCCGGGTCACCGGCGTCCGCGGCCGCGCGGAAGCGGCGGATGACCGTCTTCAGTTCGGACTTAACGGCCTTGTTGCGCAGCCGCCGCTTCTCGTTCGTGAGGTTGCGCTTGATCTGCGACTTGATGTTGGCCACGCGAAAGAACCCCTGGTCGTCGAATCGGTATGGGCGGCGGTCGGGCACCGGCGTCGGTTCACCGCCACCGAGCGGCGTACGTCCGTCTTCCGTCCCCTGGAAAGCGAAGCCGCCCGGGAGACGTCGATAAGCCTATCAAGGTTTCAACGAGCCGCTCGCGGGCGGGCGCGGGTTCCTCCCGGCCGCGAGCGGATGTCGACGGTTGTGAGGTGCCGGCCGCGGGCACGCCCAGGCGCGAGCCTGCCGCGCCGGTGTAACGCCGGTGCAGCGCGATGGCCATCGCGATGGCCATCGCCGAGTGCTCGCATGACGAGCCTGGCACGATGGGTGTAGTGCCCCCGACGGGCGTGACCCCGCTGGGCACGGTCCGTCCTGATGAAACGAGAAGACTCCCGCGTGCCCGCAGCCTCCGGCCCCCGTCGCGTCAACCAGGCCTCGGTTGACCAGGCGTTGATCCGCAACTTCTGCATCATCGCCCACATTGACCACGGCAAGTCGACCCTCGCGGACCGGATGCTTGGTGTGACCGGCGTCGTCGAAGCCCGCAACATGCGTGCTCAGTATCTGGACAAAATGGACATCGAGCGCGAGCGTGGCATCACGATCAAGGCGCAGAGTGTCCGGCTGCCCTGGCAGGCCGATGACGGTCGCGACTACGTCCTGCATCTGATCGACACTCCTGGCCATGTGGACTTCACCTACGAGGTGAGCCGCTCGCTGGCGGCATGCGAAGGCGCGGTCCTGCTGGTCGACGCGGCCCAGGGCATCGAGGCTCAGACGTTGGCAAACCTCTATCTGGCACTCGAGAACGATCTTCAGATCATCCCCGTGCTTAACAAAATTGATCTTCCGGCCGCGCAGCCCGAGAAGTACGCGGCTGAGCTGGCGCAGATCATCGGCTGTGATCCTGACGACGTCCTGCGCGTGTCGGGTAAGACCGGGCTGGGCGTGCCCGAGCTGCTCAATGAGATCGTCCGCCGGGTCCCCGCGCCCATGGGCGACCCGGATGCACCCGCTCGAGCCATGATTTTCGACAGTGTCTACGACAGCTATCGAGGCGTCATCACGTATGTGCGGGTGGTCGACGGCCGGCTGACCACCCGGGACCGTTGCCTGATGATGTCCACGCGGGCCAGCCACGAGACCCTTGAGGTCGGGGTGATCTCGCCGGACCCGATTGCCCGCGACGGTCTGTCAGCGGGCGAGGTCGGTTACCTGATCCCGGGCGTCAAGGATGTCCGACAGGCTCGCGTCGGCGACACCGTGACATCGGCGAGCCGGCCGGCCGACCGGCCGCTGGGTGGATACCGTGATCCACGCCCAATGGTTTACAGCGGCCTGTATCCGCTTGATGGCAGCGAGTATCCAGCATTGCGCGAAGCCTTGGACAAGCTGCAGCTCAACGACGCCGCGCTGACCTACGAGCCGGAGACGTCCGCGGCATTGGGTTTTGGGTTCCGCTGCGGTTTCCTCGGGCTTCTTCATCTGGAGATCGTCCGGGAGCGGCTGGAGCGGGAGTTCGGCCTCACGCTCATCTCCACCGCGCCGAACGTGGTCTACCGCGTGCTCCTGGACGATGGCACCGAGACCGTTGTCACCAACCCGAGTGACTGGCCCGCCGGAAAGATCACCGATGTTTACGAACCGGTTGTGGAAGCGATGGTGCTGTTGCCGGCGGACTTCGTGGGGCAGGTGATGGAGCTGTGCCAGGGCCGCCGCGGCACACTGCGCGGAATGGACTATCTCTCCACAGACCGGGTGGAGCTCAAGTACACGCTGCCGCTCGGCGAGATTATTTTTGACTTCTTCGACGCGTTGAAATCCCGTACCCGCGGGTATGCCAGCCTCGATTACGAACCTGCCGGGGAACAGGCGTCCGACCTGGTGAAGGTCGACATTCTTCTGCAGGGGGAAACTGTGGACGCATTCTCCGCGATCGTGCACAGGGACAAGGCGTACGGCTATGGCGTGGCGATGACATCCCGGCTGCGGGAGCTGATCCCGCGCCAACAGTTCGAGGTGCCGATCCAGGCGGCGATCGGCAGCCGGATCATCGCCAGGGAGAACATCCGCGCGATCCGCAAGGACGTTCTCGCGAAGTGTTACGGCGGTGATATCACGCGTAAGCGCAAGCTGCTGGAGAAGCAGAAGGAGGGCAAGAAGAAGATGAAGACCATCGGCCGGGTCGAGGTTCCGCAGGAGGCTTTCATCGCGGCCCTGTCGACGGATGCCGCCCAGGCCTCGAACACCTCGAAGGGCACGAAGTAGCGGCGAGCGCCGCCTGGGCCTCATCGAGGTGACGAGGCCCAGGCGGCGCGACGCGGCCCGGCCGGGCCGCGGGCGGGGCCTGGGGGTGCCGCCTCGGCCGGGCTGTACGTGACGGGACATATTGCGTTGATCATTTGGTCGTGCTGGTCGTGCTGGTCGTGCTGGTCGTGCGGGTCGTGCGGATGGGGTTGGGCGCGGGCGGCGGCGCGTTCAGGTGATCCGGGGAGAGGGCGAGGGCAGTCGGATGGGTTCGGTGACGGGTTCGTCGCGATCGGTGGAGCCGGTTTGCGCGCCGGATCGGTACTCCGTCGCGTGGGGGGGAAGAAGGTCCTCGATGCTGTCGAGGACACCGCGCGCGGTGTCGTCATTCATGTGAATCAGCTTTCCTGACCGGGGACCACGAGTTCACGACGCTTCGTCCATATTGTCTGGTTGATTATCAACGACTGCCCAATATGATTGTCCGCCGGGTGGCGCTTCTCCCCGGGTGGTGGATGTCACGTCCGGGAGCGGTCGTTCGACCTGGCTGGCGGTCGTGATTGCGGTAACGAAAGTGGATTCAAGGGGCAGACACAGCGTTGCTGTTCGGGCACACTATGGTCATGTCACGGGTCATGTCACGCATCACCGCGGCCGCTTCCGGTCGCGGGCTGTCCGGCGAAGCCGTCCCGGCTGGTGGTGGGCTTCCAGCGTCGGCCACAAACACGGTGGGCACCCGCCCGTTCGGCGTCTACGTGCATATCCCGTACTGCACGACCCGTTGCGGCTACTGTGACTTCAACACCTACACGGCCACCGAGCTCGGCCCGGGTGTCGCGATCGGGACGTTCGTCGAGACCCTTGCCGCCGAGTTCCGCTTGGCCCGCGCCGTGCTCGGCACGGCGGACGTGCCTGTCTCCACGATCTTTCTTGGTGGCGGGACGCCGACCCTGCTTCCGATCGAGGATCTCCGGTCGTTGCTTCGAATGATCGATACGGAGTTCGGTATCGCCCCGGATGCCGAGGTGACGACGGAGGCGAACCCCGAATCCGTGGACGCGAGCATGTTGGAGCAGCTGCGCGCCGCGGGCTACACGCGGGTCTCGTTCGGTATGCAGAGCGCCCGGTCACACGTGCTTGCCGCACTTGACCGCCGGCATACCCCCGGGCGGGTACCGGACGTGGTCAGCTGGGCGCGCAAGGCGGGATTCACCCATGTCAACCTTGATCTCATCTACGGCTCGCCGGGCGAATCGGATCAGGACTGGCAGGCGAGCCTGGACGCCGTGGCCGAACTCGCTCCCGATCACGTGAGCGCGTACGCCCTGACCGTCGAGGACGGTACCCGGCTGGCCCGCCGTATCCGGCGCGGCGAACTGCTCCCGCCGGACGACGACATGATGGCCGACCGCTATCAGCAGGCCGAGGAGACGCTGACCGCGGCGGGTCTGCGTTGGTATGAGATCAGTAACTGGGCCCGCGAACCCGACGCCCGCAGCCGGCACAACCTCGGCTACTGGCGCGGTCATGACTGGTGGGGTTTCGGGCCGGGGGCACACAGCCATGTCGGAGGCGTGCGCTGGTGGAACGTCCGCCATCCGGCCGCCTACAGCGCGTTGCTCGCCGGGCAGGCGAGTCCTGCCGCGGCCCGTGAGGTGCTGGACGGCGAAGCCAGGCGGATGGAGCGGGTGATGCTCGGGGTGCGGCTGGCCGACGGCCTCGCCGTTGCCGAGCTGACCGAAGCGGGCCGCGCGCGGACCGGAGCGCTTGCCGCGGACGGGCTGATCGAGCCGGTGGCGCTGGCGGCCGGACGAGTGCTACTCACGCTGCGCGGCAGGCTCCTAGCCGATACCGTCATTCGCGGCCTTCTTCCGGACTGACCGGCACCGCTGTTCCGGGCTGACGGACGCCGCTCGCCGGGGTGGGCCTTGAGTTTCCGCACTCGGTGACGCGCTCGACCGTCTCGGCGGGAGGCCGAGACGGCTACAATTGGCACTCGAGGCAATGGAGTGCCAGGACCAAGCTGAGCTGGGTGCTGGCCTTGGTCGCCTCATGCGGTCGTGGCTGGCCTCGTCAAACGGCTTCGCCAAACGGCCTCAACGTGGCGAAGGGGTGATACGACGTGCTGGAGGAACGGCGGTTGGACGTACTGCGCGCCATCGTTGAGGACTTCGTGCTGAGCAACGAGCCGGTAGGGTCCAAAGCGTTGGCGGAGCGTCACCAACTGGGGGTCTCTCCTGCTACGGTACGTAACGATATGTCCGCGCTTGAGGAGGAAGGGTACATCACCCAGCCGCACACGAGCGCGGGGCGGATCCCTACGGACAAGGGCTACCGGCTGTTCGTCGACCGGCTGTCAGGGGTCAAACCCCTGTCGCGGGCGGAGCGGCGGGCGATCCAGAGTTTCCTTGAGGGTGCGATCGACCTCGATGACGTGGTCCGGCGGTCGGTTCGGCTGCTGGCGCAACTGACTCGCCAGGTCGCTGTCGTACAGTACCCGTCGCTGTCGTGCAGCAGCATCCGGCATATCGAGATTGTGACGATCACGCCGGCTCGACTACTGCTTGTATTGATTACCGACACCGGTAGGGTCGAGCAGCGGGTGGCCGAGGTACCCGCGCCGGTGGACGATCTGATCGTCGGCGAGCTGCGGGGAGTGCTCAACGCGGCGTTGAATGGGCGCAGGCTCGTTGACGCGCCCGACGCGGTTGCCGACCTGTCGGACGCCGCCCGCCCTGATCTGCGTCCGCATCTGAACACGTTGATCGCGGTGGTGATGGAGGCGCTGGTCGACAAGCCTGAGGAACGGGTGGCGCTGGCGGGTACGGCCAACCTGACGCTGTCGGCCTTCGACTTTGCCGATACACTGCGTCCCCTTCTGGAAGCTCTGGAGGAGCAGGTTGTTCTGTTGAAACTGATCGGCGAGGTACGCGACCTCGACACCGTCACGGTACGTATTGGTCAGGAAAACAGCATGGATGCGCTACGTTCCACCTCGGTAGTGGCCACAGGATACGGTCGCGGAGCATCCGCTTTGGGCGGCCTGGGAGTGGTCGGCCCGCGGCGGATGGACTATCCAGGGGCAATGGCGGCCGTACGAGCCGTCGCCAAGTACGTGGGTGATCTTTTGGGTGCCGACTGATGGCCACCGACTACTACGAAGTGCTGGGCGTACGCCGGGACGCTTCGAACGATGAACTCAAGCGGGCGTATCGCAAGCTCGCTCGGGAGCTGCATCCCGACGTCAACCCCGACCCGGCGGCGCAGCAGCGCTTCAAGGCCGTGACCGCCGCCTACGAGGTGCTGTCCGACCCGGAGAAACGCCAGCTCGTCGATCTCGGTGGTGATCCGCTGGCTCCCGGCGGGGGAGGTGCCAACGGGGCTCCCTTCGGGGCGGGCTTCGGCGGCCTCGGCGACATCATGGATGCCTTTTTCGGTGGCGGGGCCAATCGCGGGCCGCGCTCACGGGTCCGCCGCGGCAACGACGCGCTGCTCCGCCTCGAGCTCGACCTTGCCGAGACCGCGTTCGGAGCGACCCGGGAGATCACTGTCGACACGGCGGCGGTGTGCATGACCTGCTCCGGCGAGGGAGCGGCACCGGGCAGTCACCCGGCGACCTGCTCGGTGTGCCACGGCCGCGGGGAGATCCAACAGGTGACCCGGTCGTTCCTGGGCCAGATGGTCACCTCAAGACCGTGCACCCGGTGCGGCGCGACCGGGACCGTGATCGAACATCCGTGCCGGGAATGCGGTGGCGACGGGCGGGTGCGTAAGCGGCGCAACCTGACCGTCAAGATTCCCTCGGGTGTCGAGGACGGGATGCGGATCCGGTTGTCCGGCGAAGGCGAGGTCGGACCGGGCGGCGGGCCCAATGGCGATCTTTACGTCGAGGTGCAGGAGCGTCCCCATCCGGTCTTCACCCGGGAAGGCGACGATCTCCACTGCGAGCTGCGCATCCCGATGACGGCCGCCGCCCTCGGTACCACGTGCGGGCTGGAGACCCTCGACGGCGGCGAGACTCTCACGGTCAAGCCCGGCACCCAGCCTGGGCATGTCATCACGATGAGCGGTCGAGGGGTACCGCATCTGCGTTCGGTCGGCCGTGGCCACCTGCATATCCATGTGGTGGTGGAGACGCCGACCAAGATTGATCCTGAGCAGGAGAAGCTGCTGCGGGAGCTGGCGAAGCTGCGGGACGAGGAGCAGCCGGCGGTGGTGACCAGTGGGAACGGGACCGTCGACGGGCAGGGCTTCTTCTCCAGGCTCCGCGGGGCACGTGGCACGCGGTAGATGGCTGCGGTGGGCCGGGTGGGAGCCGCTGGGGACGGGACCGGGACGGGGGGAGTCGACCGCTGACAGCGCCCCTTTTTCAGCAGGGCGTGGTGCCGGACGAACGGGAGCTGACGCTGTCCGGCCCGGAGGGCCGTCATGCGGCGACGGTCCGCCGGCTGCGTCCTGGTGAACGCGTGGATATTACCGATGGTTGTGGTGTGGTTGCTGAATGTACCGTGCTGCGCTGCCGGCGCGACGAGATCGACTGTGCGGTCGAGCGCAGGGTTGTGTATCCGGAACCCACTCCTCGGCTGGTCGTGATCCAGGCGCTGGCCAAGGGCGACCGCGGTGAGCTCGCCGTCGAGCTCATGACCGAGGTGGGGGTCGACGAGATCGTCCCGTGGTCGGCCGCCCGCTCGATCGTCCGCTGGGAGGGGGAGCGCGGTGTCCGGGCACACGCGCGTTGGTCGGCCACCGCGCGGGAGGCCGCGAAGCAGTCACGGCGGGTCTTCTGGCCCCAGCTGGCGTGCCTCGCGGACACCGCCACGGTCAGTGCCCGGATCGCGGCCGCGGACGTCGCGGTGGTCCTGCATGAGGAAGCGAGCGAACCGCTCGCCGTGGGGCTGCGGGCGGCCGGGGTGACCCCCGCCCGGCCGCGGCCCGCCGCGCCAGCGGAGGCCCAGCTGCCGGCACCGGCGGGATCGTTGGAACCGGGATCGTTGGAAATCGTGCTGGTGGTGGGGCCGGAAGGCGGGATCACCGGAAGTGAGCGTGAGGTGTTCGGCGCGGCCGGGGCCGTGCCGGCTCGGCTTGGCCGTACGGTGTTGCGGACGTCGACCGCGGGGGTTGTCGCGGCTGCGATTGTGTTCTCTCATACCTCCCGCTGGGATCGGTAGACCGACGGTGGCGCGATGCGGGTTTTCGGTATCCGACCGATGGCTGCCGAGGATCGTTAGACTAGGGGCCGTACTGACTCATGTCGTTTGAGAGGTCTCGTGGCCGCAGCCGGCCGCAACCCATGACCGATTCCATTTCCCCGTCCGACCAGCGGACCGTCACGCGCATCGTCGTCCCGGCCGTGCACAGCATGGTGAGCTTGCTGGGCCACCAGGACGAGTTGCTCCATGTCATCGAGCAGGCCTTACCGTCCGATATTTACGTCCGGGGCAACGAGATCACTATTACCGGTCAGCCGGGCGAGAACGCCTTGGCCGCCAAGCTTTTCGCCGAACTGATCGCTTTGTTGGAGTCCGGCACGGAACTGACGCCGTCCCATGTCAACCACTCGTTGTCGATGTTGCGCAGCGGCAGCGAGGAGCGGCCGGCCGAGGTTCTCACCCTCAACATCCTGTCCAGTCGGGGGCGGACGATCCGCCCGAAGACGTTGAACCAGAAGCGGTATGTGGACGCGATCGACGTCCACACGATCGTGTTCGGCATCGGCCCGGCTGGCACCGGCAAGACCTATCTGGCCATGGCCAAGGCCGTGCAGGCGTTGCAGTCCAAGCAGGTGAACCGGATCATTCTGACCCGGCCGGCGGTCGAGGCGGGGGAGCGGCTGGGTTTCCTGCCCGGCACCCTTTATGACAAGATTGATCCTTATCTGCGGCCGCTGTACGACGCCCTGCACGACATGGTCGACCCGGACTCGATCCCACGACTGATCCAGAGCGGGACCATCGAGGTCGCGCCGTTGGCGTACATGCGTGGCCGGACCCTGAACGACGCGTTCATCATCCTGGACGAGGCGCAGAACACCTCCGGTGAGCAGATGAAGATGTTCCTCACCCGGCTCGGTTTTGGCTCCAAGATCGTTGTTACCGGGGATATCACCCAGGTGGACCTGCCCAGCGGCACCCGCAGCGGTCTGCGGGTGGTCCGGGAGATTCTCGACGGCGTCGAGGACGTCCACTTCGCGACCCTGACCAGTACGGACGTGGTGCGTCACCGGCTGGTCAGTGACATTGTCGACGCCTATGCCCGCTGGGACGCGGCAAGCGCACCCAGCCCGCGGCCCGCGCAGGCCGGTCGCCGAGACCGACGATGACCAGCGCTCGACCGGCGCGGCCGGGCGCGACCGGG
>NZ_CAKJTR010000012.1:9528-12092 GCF_917627355.1 Protofrankia sp. Cj3
TGGAAGCACAGGTGGATGAGACACAACCGGTGGTGTGCCGCGGGTTGTGGCGCCGGACGAGGATGGATGGCTGATGGCCGTTTTCGTAGCTAACGAATCAGGCACTGACGCCGACGAGGTCGCCCTTGTCGCACTTGCCCGGTTCGTGTTGGACGAGATGAAGGTCAACCCGCTGGCGGAGCTGTCGATCATGCTTCTGGAGCTGTCCGCCATGGAGGAGCTCCACGTCCGTTACATGGGTGAGGAGGGGCCGACCGACGTGCTGGCCTTTCCCCAGGACGACGCCTTCGACCCGTCCGCGCCCGACTCGGGTGAGGACGACCCGGCCCTGCTCCTCGGCGACGTCGTCCTGTGCCCGGAGATCGCCCGCAGGCAGGCGGCAAAGGCGGGCCACTCGACCGAGCGCGAGCTGCATCTGTTGTGCACGCACGGCATCCTGCACCTGCTCGGCTACGACCACGCCGAACCGGAGGAGGAGCGCGAGATGTGGGCTGTGCAGTCCCGCCTGCTGACATCGTGGGACGCCGCCCGGAGCGCTGGCACGCGCTGAGCGCGGCGACTGCTGAACGTAGCGACTTCCGGGCATGGCACATACTGAGCATGGTGCGGGGGAGTTGACGGGACGAGCCCATGGGCTACGGTGATGTTCCACTTCTGCTGATCGCGGTGGTTGCCGCGTTGGCCGCCGCCGGGATCGGGTGTATCGACGCGGCGCTGACCCGGGTCTCCCGAGTGTCGGTCGAGGAGTTCCTGCGGGCTGGCCGGCCACGGGCCACCCGCCTGGCCGCGATCGTCGCGGACCCCGGCCGTTATCTGGCGCTGCTGCTGTTGCTGCGGATCGTCGGAGAGATGATCACGACAGCCTGTGTGACGGTCATAGCCGTGCACACCTACGGAGCCGGTTTCGCCTCGGTCGCGCTCGGGGCGCTGGCCGGCACGCTGTTCGCGTACATCCTGGTGGGAGTGATGTTCCGGACACTGGGCCGGCAGCACGCACCGGTGGTGGCGCTCGCCACCGCGGGGCTTACCAGCTGGCTCGGCCGGATGTTCGGCCCGTTGCCCCGCCTGTTGATCGCGTTTGGCAACGCGGTGACCCCTGGGCGGGGCTACCGGGACGGTCCGTTCGCCACCGAAGCGGAACTGCGTGATCTTGTTGATCTCGCTCAGGAGCGTGACGTCATCGAGCGTGGCGAGCGCGACATGATCGCTTCTGTTTTCGAGCTCGGGGACACCCTGGTGCGCGAGGTCATGGTCCCTCGTCCCGACATGGTCCACATCGAGTCGGCGAAAACCGTCCGACAGGCCATCTCGCTGGCGTTACGCAGCGGTTTCTCACGGATCCCGGTGACCGGGGAGACCGTGGACGACGTGGTCGGGATCGCCTTCCTCAAGGACATGGTGGGCCGCGAGCGCGAGGGCTTGGACGCCCGGCCCGTTTCGGAGGTGATGCGCCCGCCAGCGCTGGTGCCCGAGAGCAAGCACGCTGACGCCCTGCTGCGGGAGATGCAGGCGTCCCGGACCCACATGGCGATCGTCATCGACGAGTACGGCGGTACCGCTGGGCTCGTGACCATCGAGGACATCCTCGAGGAGATCGTCGGAGAGATCACCGACGAATATGACACCGAGACCGCGCCGGTGGAATGGATCGGCGACGACGCGGCCAGGGTGACCGCCCGGCTGTCAGTGGACGATCTGCGCGACCTGTTCGGAACGGGCGAGCTGCCCGGATCCGGTGACGTCGAGACCGTCGGCGGGCTGCTGGCGAGCGCGTTGGGACACGTGCCGATTCCGGGAGCGACGGCGACCGTCGGTGTGCTCACGCTCACCGCCGAGAGCGCCGCCGGGCGCCGGAACCAGATCGGTACGGTGGTGGTCCGGCGGTCGTCGTCTGCTGATGAGGACTCCGCTGGCGGATCCCTGGCCGACGTGGTCCGTGCCGGCGGTCATCGAGGTGGGTCCGAGCGGGCCGGCCAGGAGCGCGGGGATGAAGGCGGGGATGAGGACGCGAAACATGGTGACAGCGGCCACGGCGGGAACGCCCTCGGCCCGGTCGCGCGCCGTACCGCCTCCGGGACGCGCACATGAGGAACCCATATATGGATCACATGAGTGACCCGCGCAGGCGTGCGCATGGGTAAGGGCGAGAAAGACGAGAAGGACGAGACAGGGATGGGTGTGCCGGAGCGGGAGTCGGACGGACCGGGTTCGCGGGGGCAGAACCCGGGCGGAGCGCGTCCGGGCGCGGGCGCCGCGCCGGTTGCCCCTGGCGTGCTGGAACCAGAGGACGCAAAGCTCGTGATCCTGGCCCGGTCGGCAAGGCCGCGTGCCTACGTGCCGCGAGGCGGAACCGCCGCGGCCGAGGGCGCGGCCGTCCGTGACACCGACGGGCGAACCTACGCGGCGGCGACCGTGGAGAATGCCGACGCTCGACTGAGCGTGTCGGCGCTGCGGGCGGCGGTGGTCGCGGCGGCGTCCAGCGGTGCCCGCAGCTTCGAGGCCGCGGCGATCGTGTCCGAGCGGGTGGCGCTCCCAGCACCGGACGGCCCAGCCCCGGACGGCCC
>NZ_CAKJTR010000012.1:12554-14475 GCF_917627355.1 Protofrankia sp. Cj3
TGCCTGGCGTGCCAGCCGCCGTGCCAGCCGTCGACGACCTGCTCGTGCTCGGTGAGTTCGGTGCCGGCGTCCCGGTGTTCCTCGCCAGCCCGGACGGGGTGGCGCGCGGCCGGGTGACAACCTAGTGGCTCTCGCCGTGGGGACTGAACCGCGGTTCCGGTCAGGGTTCGCGTGCTTTGTCGGACGTCCCAACGCGGGTAAGTCCACACTGACCAACGCACTCGTCGGAGCCAAGGTCGCGATCACCTCCGGGCGTCCGCAGACGACCCGGCACGCCATCCGGGGTATCGTGCACCGCGCCGATGCTCAGCTTGTGCTGGTTGACACCCCCGGGCTGCACCGCCCCCGGACGCTGCTCGGCCAACGCCTCAACGACGTGGTGCGCACGACCCTGTCCGAGGTGGACGTGGTCGCCTTCTGCGTCCCGGCGAACGATCCGGTCGGTCGTGGTGACCGCTTCATCGCCGAGGAGCTCGCCCGGCTGCCCAAACGGACGCCGGTGATCGCGGTCGTCACCAAGACCGATCTGGTGTCTGACCGGGACGCGCTGGGCGCCCAGCTGCTCGCGGTCTCCTCGCTGGCCGACTTCGCCGAGGTGGTACCGGTCAGCGCCGTGTCGTCGTTTCAGGTGAACCTGCTCGCGGACCTGCTGGTCGAGCGGTTGCCGGCCGGTCCGCCGCTGTATCCGGACGGTGACCTGACCGACGAGCCTGAGCAGGTGATGGTCGCCGAGCTGGTACGCGAGGCCGCTTTGGAGGGCGTGCGGGACGAGCTGCCGCACTCGCTGGCCGTCGTCGTGGAGGAGATGATCCCGCGTGCGGACCGGCCCGCTGACCGCCCGTTGCTGGACGTCCATGTGAATGTCTACGTCGAGCGGCAGAGCCAGAAGGCGATCGTCATCGGCGCGCGGGGCGCCCGTCTGAAGGACGTCGGGACGCGGGCCCGTACCCAGATCGAGGCGCTGCTGGGCACCCCGGTCTTTCTGGACCTGCACGTCAAGGTCGCCAAGGACTGGCAGCGCGATCCCCGCCAGCTCCGAAAGCTCGGCTTCTGACCGGCGCCGCCCGGTCCACACCTTCGGCCCGGTCGGCGGATAGTGACGCTCATGGCTGGCGTGCGGCGGGTGATCCCGCTGACTCTGGGGTGGGTCGAGGTGCCGTACTCGATGTCGGTGTATGGCGCCCCGGACGGCATCCGGCTGTGGGAGCCCGTCCCGGCGCTGCTGCTGGAGGTCGACGGGGGCTGGTTACTGGTCGACACCGGGCTCAACCCGGCTTTCGTCCGGGACCCGGCCCTGTGCCGTCGGTTCCACCAGGACACCGGCGTGGAGGTACGGCTCCCGGCCGGCGCCGGCGACCCGCTGGAGGGTGAACTGGGACGTGTCGGGCTCACGCTCGACCAGATCGACGCGGTTGCCGTCTCGCACCTGCACAACGACCATGCCGGTGGGCTGCGCCACTTTGCGCGGCGGAACACCCCCGTCCATATTCAGCGCCGGGAGCTTGATCACGGACTTGGCGCGCACCCGGCGCGGCTGGAGGCTGACGGCATCATCCGGGTCGACTTCGACGATCCGGCGATCGCCTGGCGGCCGGCCGACGGCGACAGCGAGATCGCCACGGGGGTGACCGCGATCCTCACCGCCGGGCACACCCCCGGTCACCAGAGTTTTGTCGTCGAGATGGATCCCGCGGTAGGCGGTGGCGGGTATGTCTTCGCGTTCGACGCCGCGGATCTGCGGGAGAACATCGACTCGGAGCGAGCGGTCGGTGGGTCGATCGGCGTTCCACCGGAGGCGACCATCGAGCCGATCCGGCGGTTGAAGGCCATCGCCTCCGCCCGCGGGCTGCGCCTGGTCCCCGGGCACGACCCGGTCGTGTGGCCGGCGCTCGTCACGGAGCTGGCTACCTGAACCCGGACC
>NZ_CAKJTR010000012.1:14683-16100 GCF_917627355.1 Protofrankia sp. Cj3
GGGTCCGGGTCCGCGACAGCCTCGAGGAGGGCGTCCCGGTTCGCCAGGATGAAGTCCTTGAGCGCGCCGGGCTGGAGGGCGAACCGGGCCAGGTCATCGCCGCGCAGGTCGATGCGCTCGACGTCGTAGCGTCCCTTTGCCGGGTTGGTGAATTCGTCGCCCGTCCTGGCGGCAAGATTCATCGAGGTGAGCCGGCAGACGAAGAAGTGCTGGACGGTGATGCCCGGCGTGTCGCCCCCGCTGTGTCGTGTCGCGCTTGTGAGGAACACCTGCTGGACGCGGTCGACGGTAGCGCCCAGCTCCTCGGCGACCTCCCGGTGCAGGGCGGCCTCGACCGAGGTGTCCTGCTGATCGACCCCGCCGCCCACGGTGGCCCAGTAGCGGGGCTGGCCGGGCAGGCTCCGGCGGAACACGATCAGCTGCCCGCCGGAGTCGATCAGAATTGCTCTGGCGGCCCGTCGCACCACTCGCACCAGCCCATCATTGTCCGCAGCGGAGATCCATGTCCGGGTCAGCCAGGAACCCGCTACGGTTCCTGGCTGACCCGGGCCACCCCCACCCCGAGCAGGTAGGTGCCACCGAGATCCGTCCAGCCCACGTCCAGCGGGGCGGATGTCGTCAGTCGCCGGCTGTGGAGCGCACGGTCTGTGCCGGCGGTGAAGGCGTCCACCGTCCCGTTCCCGGCCCGGACGAAGGCGGGCGGCCCGACTGTCCGCCCACCGGCGTCGATGAACCGTATGAACGGCACAGCGGCGTAGGCGAGGGTTCCCGACGCCAGCCGGCAGCCGACGAACGCCCGCCCGGCCCCGTTCGGGCCAGGCGGGTAACCCTGGTCACCGTGGGATCCGTAGGTGTCCGGGTAGGTGTCCGCGTAGGTGTCGTTGCCGCCGGCGCCGGGCGCCCCATCGCACCGGACACCGAGCGCCTTCCAGAACGAGGTGGCTGTCCGCCGGTAGAGGTTGGCCGCGGGTGGGGCGCTGTCGCTGGCGCGGGTGATGAACCAGGTGACGGCCCCGTCCACGACGGCCATCGCGGGAGCGGCGTCGGTCCGCCCGCCGTAGCTCGTCCACCAGGTCACCCGGGCCGGCTGGCCGGTGGTGTCGATGGGCACGGCTGTGACGTACAGTGCGCGATCACTTCCGCGGCATCCCAGGTGCAGCGTTGATCCGACGACGACCGCGGCCTGTCCGTAACACTGTGTCCCGGGTAGGCCGAGCGGGGACCAAGCATGATCGGTATCGCCCCGCATCCAGAGATTCCCGTCGGTGCCACCCACGATGTAGGTGACCCTGCCAGCAGCCTGGATCACTGTCGGAACTGATGTGGCCTGGCCGCCCAGCGACATGGGGCGGGCCTGGTCGGACCGTTTCGCCCAGACAGCGTGATCGACGCCTACGCCAGCGACGATCGTGTACCC
>NZ_CAKJTR010000012.1:16714-30279 GCF_917627355.1 Protofrankia sp. Cj3
TAGGCCCAGGGGCCGGCTGACGAGCGCCGCGGCAAGCTTGTTCCACAGCGGAGCGCCACGTCCGGTGACCAGATCGAATCCGGCCGTGGCGCTGTGGGCGCCGTTGCCCCCGGTGATGACGTCCCGAAATGCTGCGGCGGGTGCCTGGTACAGCTGGTCGTGGATGTCGCCGTACCCGCCCGAGCGTTGCCCGCCCGACGCCCACACGGCCGCGAGCATCCCGGCGGCGGCGGGTGCGGCGAGGCTGGTGCCACCGAAGCGCAGCCAACCGGGTGTGACCGTGCCGCCGTGGCTTTCCCAGTAGCGGCGATCATAGACGGCAAAGCCGGTTGTCGGGTCGGCATCCATGGCGAGGTCGGGCAGCGCACGTGACGCGCAGCTGGTGGCCGGTTGCCAGCCTGGTCGGGCGAACAGCGTCGAACATCCACCACCAGAGCCGGCCCAGGCCGTTTCCGATACGGTTGTGCTGGCCGGGTGGAGCATGCTCGTGCCACCTACCGCGATCGCTGACGGTGATGACGCTGGATAGCTCGCGGTGGCGGTGCCGTTGCCGCAGTCGTCGGAACCGCTGTCGCCGGATGCGGCGAAGGTGGTGACGCCCGCGGCCGCGATCGCCGCCAGCAGCGTCTCGGCGGTGCTGACGAAGGCTGCGCTGTTGTGCGGCTCGCACAGCCCCCAGGAGACGTTGAACGCCACCAGGTTCGCCGCCGGATCGGCGGCGTCGGCGCGGACCCGGTCGAGGATGTCGAGGAAGCCCTGGTCGGTGTTGGGGCCGAAATAGACGCGTTGACGCGCAGTGGGCGCAACCGCCAGCAGCGCCTCCTGACCGAGGGCGACCTCGCTGTCCCCGTCGCCGTCCCGGGCCGGGTCGTAGCCGGGTTCGCGCCCTACGCTGACCGCTGTGTAACGCCCGTTCATGACCGGGTCGGGTATGCCCGCTGCCGCCGCGTAGGCCCGCAGGTCGGCGGAGTCCCAACCGGACAGCTGAAGGCTCGCGACGGTCGGCTCCGGTCCGCCGTCGCCGCGGTGGCCGTCCGGGGCGCCATAGGCGGTACGCAGGTCAGCGCCGGTATAGCCGCTGCTCGCCGGGATGGCCGCGGCGGTGCGCGCAGGGGCCGGCACCGTCGTGGCCGCCGGTGTGCCCAGGGGGCGCAATGCCGGCCGGATCTCGTCACCGCCAACGGCGACCGAGACGAGGCCGTACAGGGACGGGGGGACGGTTGGCAGGCTCTGCGCGTAGCGCAGAGTGGGACGAGAGCGCCGGGCGCTGCCGAACAGCTGCCGGAGATGGCCTGCCTCGCCGCTGGCGGTGACGCTCCATGTCGTGCTTTTGATCACGCGCAGGCCCAGTTCGTCAAGCTTGTTCGCGACCGTGTCGTGGGTTGCCCGCGAGGGCAGAAACGCTCTCAGCCGGGCGGCCCGGTCCTGCGGAGATCCGGTGACTGTCCCGGCGGCCGACCGCGCGAGGCGGTCCAGGCCGGCCGGGTCGGGCGCGGTGAGATAGACGGTGACGGTCTGGGTGGCCGTGGCCGTGGCCGTGGTCGTGGCCGTGGCCGTGGCGATGTGGGCCTGGGCCACAATTAAGGCGAGAGCCACGTGGAAAACCGTCATTTTTTCGCTGATACATACCAGTCGTCTACATACCAGTCGTTCCCGCACCGCCAGCATTATTACTCCTGGTTCTTTTACGGATGCTGAAAGTAACTATTGCAGAGTGTGGTGGCCGGGAGCGGGCAGGCATCGCATCGCATCGCGGGTCGGCGGGCGAACGGACCACCGCCAGCCAGCCCGCCCACCGGGCGGTGGCATGTCACGATCGGCCCGAGGGGACCGTGTCCTGCCCACTTACCGGGATGCGTGCAACCATGGGTGGGTGCCGGTCTACCGTGATGAAGGCGTTGTCCTGCGAACGACGCCGCTCGCGGAGGCCGATCGCATCGTCACCGTGTTGACCCGGCGGACGGGACGGGTACGCGCGGTGGCCAAAGGGGTGCGGCGCACATCGTCCCGCTTCGGCGCCCGGTTGGAACCGGGTACCTACGTCGACCTCCAGCTGCATGAGGGGCGCTCCCTCGACACCGTCACGCAGGCCGACATCCTCAGCCCCTATGGCGCGGTGATCGCTGGTGACTACTCCCGGCACACGGCATCGGCTGTCATGCTGGAAACGGCCGAACGGCTGACCGGTGAGGAACGTCAACCGGCCATGCGGCTGTTCCTGCTCCTGGTCGGCGGTCTGCGTACCCTCGCCCAGAGTGAGCGTGCGCCGGGTCTCGTCCTGGATGCCTTTCTGCTGCGCGCCCTGGCCGTCTCGGGTTACGCAATGGCGTTGCAGGCGTGCGCGCGCTGCGGCGCGCAAGGGCACCACCAGGCGTTTTCCGTGTCGGCGGGAGGCGTAGTGTGCCCGCAGTGCCGACCGCATGGCGCGGCTTCGATGTCCCTGGCCGCCGTGCGGCTGCTGTCCGACCTGCTCACCGGCGACTGGGCCGCCGCCGACGCGAGCGAGGTCCGCACCCGGCGTGAGGCTGGTGGCTGCGTCGCGGCCTACCTGCAGTGGCATCTCGAGTACGGCTTACGCGCGCTGCCCCACCTGGAGCGGGTGTGAACCGGGCTGGGCGTGTCGTGGGTGGCGCACTCGACGAAGATGCGTCGATGATGTTTGTGGGCGCGGGAGGGACAATGATCGCGCTACCGTTGGCTGGCGGTAGAAGGGAGGTGTCCGGTGAATCGACGTAACGGGAGAGCCGGACGGTTCCGTGAGCCGCACCCGCATCCTTCCGGCGCATGCCGGCCGGAGATTCCTTCCGCGTTGATCCCGCGGCATGTTGCCATCGTCATGGATGGCAACGGCCGCTGGGCGAAAATGCGTGGCCTGCCGCGTACGAAGGGCCACGAGGCCGGTGAGGAGGCCCTCTTCGACTGCGTGGAGGGCGCGATCGAGCTGGGAGTCCGGTGGCTGTCGGTGTACGCCTTCTCCACGGAGAACTGGAAGCGTTCGCCGGACGAGGTCGCCTTCCTGATGCGCTTTACCGACGGGGTGTTCGGCAGGCGCATCGACGACATGGACTCCCTGGGAGTACGGGTCCGGTGGGCCGGCCGGCGGCCCCGCCTGTGGGGCAACGTCATCCGGCGGCTGGAGGCGGCCGAGGAGCGCACCCGCGGTAATGACCGTCTTACGCTGGCGATGTGCGTGAACTACGGCGGGCGCGCTGAGCTCGCCGATGCCGCGGCCGCCATCGCCCGCGATGTCCGTGACGGCCGGCTGCGAGCGGACCGCATCGACGAGAACACCGTCGCCCGCTATCTCGACGAGCCGGAGATGCCCGATGTCGACCTGCTGATCCGTACGTCGGGGGAGCAGCGGCTGAGTAACTTCCTGCTCTGGCAGGCAGCCTACGCGGAGTTCCTGTTCGTCGAGCGGCTGTGGCCTGACTTCGACCGTCGCGACCTGTGGGCAGCCTGCGAGGATTTCGCCAAACGGGACCGCCGGTACGGCGGGGTCGTGGGCCATCCGTCGGGAGCCCGCTCGGTGGTGCCGTGACATCTCTGGCGGGCGGCGGTCTGGCGGGCGGCCCGCGGCCGGACGGACGCGAACTGATAGAACCGTGCGGTGCTTGCTGTCATGCGGCTGCGGGTCCCGGTTGGCGAGGCCGAGGCCTTCCGCGAGCGTGCGGAACGGGTCCTGGCCGCTCTCGCCGGTGAGCGTGGCTATCGCTGGGCCCGGCTGGGCCGTGCCGTGGACGATTCCGGGCTGTGGGTGATCACATCCGAGTGGGACGGGGCAGGCGCCTGGCGCCGGGCGGTGTCGGCGTTCGCTGTCCGGTTGGAGCTGACGCCGTTGATGGTCTACGCCGTCGATGAGCCGGGCGCGTTCGAGGTACTGCTCGCCCATGACGGCGTCGCGGGCGCTGTGCGCCGGGCATCGGATCTTGCCTGACCTCTCTGCTTCAGCTCGGCCCGCGGCCCGTACGCTGGGCACCTGTCTGCCTGATCGGTACCTGCGCGCCTGATCCCCACCTGGCGCGGGTGTACGCAGGATGCGACCGCCCAGCGTCACCGATGATGCTGGGTGATAGGAAGGGAGTGCCCACGTGGCCAGTGCGTCCGACCGTATGGACACCATCGTCAGTCTGTGCAAGCGCCGTGGGCTGGTCTTCCCCTCGAGCGAGATCTACGGTGGCCTGCGGGCGTCGTGGGACTACGGCCCGCTCGGGGTGGAGCTGAAGAACAATGTCAAGCGCGCCTGGTGGAAGGCGATGGTCCAGGGCCGCGAGGACGTGGTCGGCCTCGACTCGTGTGTGATCCTCGCACGCGAGGTCTGGGAGACCAGCGGGCACGTGCAGGTCTTCGTCGACCCGCTGACCGAGTGCCTCACCTGCCACAAGCGGTTCCGTGCCGACCATCTCCAGGAAGCGTTCGAGGCCAGGCACGGCCGGCCGCCGGCCGCGCTCACCGAGGTCGCCTGCCCCAGCTGCGGCGCGCGTGGCACGTTCACCGAGCCGCGGATGTTCAACGGCCTGCTCAGGACCTATCTGGGGCCGGTCGAGGATGAGTCGGGCCTGGCGTACCTCCGGCCGGAGACAGCCCAGGGCATTTTCATCAACTACGCGAACGTGCAGGCGGCCGCCAGGCGCAAGCCGCCGTTCGGCATCGGTCAGATCGGCAAGTCCTTCCGCAACGAGATCACCCCGGGAAACTTCATCTTCCGGACCCGGGAGTTCGAACAGATGGAGATGGAGTTCTTCGTCCCGCCGGGCGAGGACGAGACCTGGCACGACTACTGGATCGACGAGCGGATGAAATGGTACCGAGACCTGGGCGTCCGGGACGAGAACCTGCGCCGTTTCGAGCACTCGAAGGAGAAGCTCTCCCACTACTCGAAGCGGACCGTCGACATCGAGTACCGGTTCAACTTCGCCGGGCTGGAATGGGGTGAGCTGGAGGGCATCGCGAACCGCACGGACTATGACCTGACCGTGCACGCGAAGGCGTCCGGCGCGGATCTGACCTATTTCGAGCAGGCCACCGGCGTCCGGTACACCCCGTATGTGATAGAGCCCGCGGCCGGGGTGGACCGTGCCACCCTGGTGTTCCTGCTGGACGCCTACGCCGAGGACACCGCGCCCAACACCAAGGGCGGGGTGGACCGCCGGGTCGTGCTCCGCCTGGACCGCCGGCTCGCCCCGGTCAAGGCGGCGGTACTCCCGCTGTCGCGCAACGCTGATCTGTCGCCGGTCGCCCGCGACCTTGCCGCCGAGCTGCGTACGCACTGGAACGTCGATTTCGACGATGCCGGCGCGATCGGGCGCCGGTACCGCCGGCAGGACGAGATCGGCACGCCGTTCTGTCTCACGGTCGACTTCGACTCACTGGCGGACCGCGCCGTCACGATCCGGGAGCGGGACACGATGGCGCAGGAGCGCGTGGCCATGGACCAGGCGGTGTCCTATCTCAACACCCGCCTCGGCCCCTGCTGACAGGTTGACATTGATGCCGCTTGAGCCGGTTGATGCCGGTTGATGCCGGTTGATGCCGCGGCGCTCGCTCCCCGGGGATGATGTGTCGCCGGGGGCAGCCGACGGCCGTGTTTGCATCCCACCAGCGGTGTACGTGCCGCCGGCCGGACCGCGAGCCGCCCGCACGGCAGCTGTCACACCGGTGGCTGCGGTGACCGGGCCGGCAGCTCGAGGTCGCTCGACCCGAACCGGTCGGCCAGGAAACGGCCGTGCGACAGCAGTTGCGCGGTGTCCCCGGCCGCGGCTGCCTCGGTGACGTCACGGATGCCCGCTTCCAGCAGACCGAGCTGGTCGATGACGACCTGGCGCGGTGTGCGCCCGTCGTCCAACCGGTGTGTCTCGGCGTACTGCGCGGGCAGACCGAGGTAGACCTCCAGCGCGGTCGGCAGGTAGTCGGCGATGGTCCGCACGACCACGAACGTCTCGGGCGAACCGGCCCGCAACAGGTGCGGGCGGTCGAGTACCTCGCGCAGCGCGGCGGCGACCCGGTCCGCGGCAGCGGTGACCTCGGCCGGCGCCTGTCCAGCCAGGGCCCGCAGCTGGGCGTCGACGACCGTGCGCAGTTCGGCGGCGCTCGGCTGGGTACTCGCGGGCACCAGGCGACGGGCCGGCGCGACCAGCGCGCCGACCGCGTACAGCGCGGCAACGACCAGCGGCCACTGCGGTGACCCGACCACACCGGCGGCGGTCAGCCCAAGCCCGCCGAGCGCACCGGTGCAGCCGGCGATGTTCTTCAGCGATCCCATCCAGGCCAGCGCCTTCTCCCGGCGCCCACGGGCAGGCGGCGCCGGTGGTGGGGCCGGCCGCGGTAGCCGGAGCGGCATCACCACCAGCAGCTCCGACCGGGAACGGGCCCACCGGCGGGCATACTGGGCCCGGCGTCACTGGTAGCCACGGATGTCCTTGAACACGTCGGCCAGCGAGGACGCCCGCGCGTCGAAGGCCGCGCCACCGGTATCGGTGGCGATCGAGCGAAGATCGTCCGGACGGGCTTCGCCGAAGATGACGCAGAACGTGCGGACAGCCTGCGCGGCCGGGGGCAGGCCCCGGTAGCTGGCGCGAAACTGGCTGGCTGACAGACCGGCGTTGTTCTCGCCATCCGTCATCAGGACGATCGATGTCAGGTAGCCGGGCTCCCTGGCGATCGAGTCGGCCGCCCGGCGGTACGCATCCGCGAGCGCGGAGTAGATGGCCGTTCCCCCCTCGGCGTGCAGGCTGGCGACATACGAGCGGATCGCGGCCAGATCGGGTGAGGACGCCTCGGTGGCTGTCACGGTGAAGTCGCGTGCCCCGACGACCGCGCCGTTGAAGGTCACAAGCGTAACCTTTTCCCGGCCACGGAACCGGGTGAACCGGCCGGACAAGGACGTATCGGCACCGGCGAGCCCCGTCAGCGCGGATGTCAGGTCGGCCAGCCGCTGGCCGGCCATGGAGCCGGACACGTCCAGTACGAAGATCGCGTGTGATGGCCGGCGAAAATGATCGAAATAGGAGGTGAGCAGCTCGTCGGCGACCGCCTGGGTGGCGGGGAAGGGCAGTTCGGCCAGGGCGGTCGCGGTGAACCGCGGGTCGAGCGCGACGCCCGGGACAGCTGGCCGGCGATTGGTGTCGGCCTGTAGCCGCTGCTGGACAGCTGGGCTGCGTAACCAGTTCACCACCCGGTTGTATGTGTCCTGCCGAGCCGGGTCGAGCAGCAGCATGGGGTAGTCGGCTGTGATGATGCCGTCTTTCGGATAAATGATCGTGAGCGGTTCGCGCAGCCGACCCGAACGTTGCAGAGACAGCAGCACCGACTCGTAGTTTATTATCCCGTCGGCATCCTGGGGACGATTGACGAAGGCGTCCGCAAGCCAGCCGGAGCTGCCTGAGGTGAGCGTCTGTCCGGAGAAGAACGACGTCAGCGCGTCGGTGCGGATGTCGGATGCCTGGAGCGCGTCTGACTTCCCGGCGAGCGCGGCCGCGACGCCGACCAGCGCGCTGAAGCCGGAGTTGGACGCCGCCGGATTCGTCATGGCGTACGTCAGCTCGCCGGTGGCGACCTTCGCGGCGACATCCGCCCAGGTGACGCTGGCGGTCCCCGTCCAGCCGAACCGGGTGGCGAGCGAGGTCCGGACGCCCAGGACCACCGGCGATGTCATGGTTGGCGTGCGCGCGCTGGCCGCTGTCGCGCCACCGGGCAGCAGGCGCAGGTAGCGGTCAGAGGACAGCCAGGCCGCGTCCACGTCCGCGGTATGTTTGATGATTCTGTCGGTGGCGTCGAGCGTTCCGGCGTAGACCGGTTTCACCGTGATGCCGGTAGCCGCGCGCAAGTCGCCGAGCAGGGGTTCGATGTCGGCGAGTTCCGAGCCGGCGAGCACCCGCAGCACGCCCGGTTTACCCGGGCTGGCGCTCTGTCCCGGGCTGGCTCCCGGCCGCGTGGCGGGGGTGGAGCCGCAGGCGGTCATGACCACCATGGCCACCGCGCCCGCGCAGCTGGCGAGCAGAGCGGCAGCGCGCGCCCGGCAGCAGGAGACGCGGCGTCCGGTCACGGCCCGCCGCCAGAGATCTCCAGTTCCCCGGCCGTTACCGGGACGATCTCGGCCGGAGCGGCCGCGGCGGCCCGGTCCAGGTACGCGGTGGCTTTCCCTACTTCTTCGGACAGGGCCGACACCGTCGTGCGCATGGTCTCCAGGGCAGCGGCCTTGTAGCCGTCGATCGTGTCGATCGTGGCGTAGATGTTGGCGAACGCCTGCTGGAGAGCCTGCACCGACACTGTCGAGGAGGCCGCCTGCCCGTGGATCTCCACCGTCTGCCGCCGCAGCAGCTCCGAGGTACCGACGATGATGCGCTCGGTGGTCTCGTTCAACGCGGTGATCTGGTCGAGCACCAGTTTCTGGTTGGCCAGGGCCTGCGCGACGAGCACCGCCGTCCGCAGGGCCGCGACGGTCGTGGTGCTTGCCCGGTCCACACCTTTGATCAGCTCGAGGTTGTTGCGTCTGATCATTTCCAGGGCCAGGTACCCCTGTGCGCTGACCGCGAGCTGGGTGAGCAGGTCCTGGTGTTTCTGGCGAACGTAGAACAGGACGTCCTCGCGGAGCATCCGTGCCCGCTCCGGGTCGCCGGCCTCGATCCGGTCTATCCGGGTGACGAGCTCGGCGTCGAGGCTCGAGGCGAGCTGGGTGTACTCGCGCAGCCTGCCCATGGTGGCCCACAGGTTGTGCTTCTCCTGCTCGATCGCGGCATTGTCTCGCCGTAACTCCTCCTGCCCGTTCTGTAGCGCATGCAGGATGGCGTCCAGCTGCGCCTGCGAGGACTGGTAGGAGGCGAAGTAGTCCCGCAGGCGGTTCCCGAACGGGATCATGCCGAGCAGCTTTTTCGGGCCCAGCAGATTCACCGTGGACGGGTCGAGGTCGCCGACCACCCTGCGCAGCTCAACCAGAGAGGTCGACACCGACGACGTCGCGTCGAAGGCACCGGAACTCATCGCCCGCGTCGGTTTGTCCAGCAGCCGGTTGGACACCGCGGCTGAGGCACGGATCTCTTTCTCGCCCATCCGGTGCACGGCGGCGACCTTGGCCGTGAAGGCGGGCGAGGCCGGGTCGATGCCGACCAGCGCGTCGGCGAAGGCCACCGCCTGGCCAGCCAGCCGCGAAGCCGCCTCCGGGCTGATCGGGACGGCGGGTCCGGCCTGCTCCGGGGCGACCGGCGCGACCGGCGCGGGCGGCACCAGGACCAGCTGCGCGCCGGGGTCGCCCGCGGCCGGCGGCAGGGTGGGTGGTGGGAGGGTCATCAACCCGGCCCTTTCCGGTACTTCATCTCGATTTGACCGATCATCCGTTCGGATATCTCCGCGCTCGGTGGTTCGACGATATTGACCAGCTGCGGTGGCGGGCTGGCGCCGCGTTCGGTGGCGTACTGCCGGCCATAGCCGACGTCCGCGGTGCGGAACCCATGCCGGACAGCGAGACGCTGGAGCTCCGGGTCGGTTGTCAGCAGACGCCCGACCGCGTCGCCGGCAGGAGTGAGCGGGACGACGGTGTGTTTGGCATAGATGGTCGGATTCGGGTACATCAGTACCATGTCACCGCTCAGCGAGCCGTCCTTGGCGAGCAGGTGGGCTCTGAACTGGGCCTCATAAATCATGACCATCGGCGTCTTGCCCATACCGATGGTCAGGAAGTCGTCGAACGGCTCCTGGGACGACGCATCCAGGTAGCCCTGTTTGAGGAACAGGGGCGCGAGCCGATCTGTCATACGGTCGGCCGTCCCGGTGTCGGTGACGATGTTCCCACCGTTGCTGACATAGGAGGCGATCGCCAGATAAAGGGCTGCCGAGTTCGACGTCCGTACATCCGTCGAGCTGATGAGAATGGACTTCTCGGTCCGGTAGACGCTGTTTGCGGGCAGTTGCGACCAGCGGGTGCCGTTCGCCACCAGATCGAGGTACTTACGCATGTCGAACAGGTTGTGGTCGCCCTCTCGGCTACTGACATCCGCCGCGGTCAGGAGCGTCGCGATCGGGGCGAAGGTGGCTATTGCCATCGGCGTGAAGAAGGGTACGTAGGATGCGTTGATCTTTCGGTCGTGCCTGATGCGGTCCGCCTGTGGCGCATCCGCCGGGAACGCCAGGTCGAAGCCGGACAGATCGCGGGTGGTGGCGATCTCGCGCGATCCAGCGGAAGTGATCTCAAGTCTGTAGCCGGCCCGCGCGAGGGCGGACACCACCTCCGGGTCGGCGAAGTAGGACTGTTTCTCGGATGAGATCAACGCGCGGACCTTGGTCGTGCCCGCGCTGGGGCCGGACCGGATCCGCGGGACGACGATCAGCGCGACGACGCCGAGCGCGAGCAGCCCGGCAAGCGCGAGCCCGAGAACCCGGCGACCCTGCACGGTGTCTTCCTCCTCCTCTTCGTGCCTGTTGGCCCGAGTATGTCAGCGCGCTTCATGATCGTAAGTGTCATACCCGACAGCTTCCCGGCCGGCGAGGCCCGGCGTCCGGACGAGTCCCGTTCCGCGCTCCGCTGTCAACCGGATATTCGGTATTCATGATATTTGGACCATTTTATAGTGACAAGTCGGTAATATTCTTGTTGCTGACAGTAATATATCGACTGGATGAAGTGTTTCGCTAAACATCTCTTGTGACGGCGTAGGGCGGTAACCTCCTGTGCCACTACAGGGCCAACCGGACGAACCACTGGGCGACAAGTCGGGATGGCTGCCGCGGATCCTTCGGCGGCCTGACGCGGGCCGGGGCGGCGTGCCACGGTCGATTTGGCGGCGGTCCGCGGGGACGTTCGTGGGGCGGGAGACGAGAGGGCAGCCATGGTCATCTACGTGTACGACTTCCACCAGGGAAACAAGGAGCTGAAGGATCTTCTTGGTGGCAAGGGAGCCAATCTTGCCGAGATGACGAAGATGGGCCTTCCCGTCCCGCCCGGTTTCACGATCACGACCGAGGCGTGTCGCGAATATCTTGCGCATGGCAGAGAGCCCGATGCGTTGCGTGACGAGGTGAGTGCGCATCTGCATTCCCTCGAACAGGCGATGGGAAAGAGCCTGGGGCAGGCGGACGACCCGTTGCTGGTGTCGGTGCGGTCAGGCGCGAAGTTCTCGATGCCGGGGATGATGGACACCGTTCTCAACATCGGGCTGTCGGACGCCTCGGTCGCGGGCCTCGCCAAGCAGTCGGGTTCGCAGCGTTTCGCCTGGGACTCCTACCGTCGCCTGCTGGCGATGTTCGGCCAGACGGTCCTCGGCGTGGATGGCGAGCTGTTTGACCAGGCCCTGGACGCGGCGAAGAAGGCACGGGCGACCACCAGCGATCTCGATCTCGACGAAACCGACCTGCGGGGACTGGCCGAGACCTTCAAGACGATAATTCGGGACCAGACCGGCCGGGACTTCCCGCAGGATCCCCGGGAACAGCTGGATTCCGCCATCCGCGCGGTCTTCGACTCCTGGAACGGCGGGCGCGCCCGGCTCTACCGCCGGCAGGAGCGTATTCCGGCGGATCTCGGCACCGCGGTCAACATTGTTGCCATGGTGTTCGGCAACCTGGGCATGGACTCGGGTACCGGGGTGGCTTTCACCCGGGATCCGGGCAACGGTGAACAGGGCAGCTACGGCGACTACCTACAGAATGCCCAGGGCGAGGACGTCGTCGCGGGCATTCGCAACACCCTGCCGCTCACGGCGTTGGCGTCCATCGACCCACCGGCCTACGCGCAGCTGCTCGCGATAATGACGACCCTGGAACAGCACTACCGGGACCTGTGCGACATCGAGTTCACCGTCGAGCGCAACAAGCTGTGGATGTTGCAGACAAGGGTGGGCAAGCGTACCGCGGGCGCCGCCTTCCGGATCGCGACCCAGCTTGTGGACCAGGGCCTGATCAGCATGGACGAGGCGGTGACCCGGGTCACCGGCGCCCAGCTCGCCCAGCTGATGTTCCCCCGCTTCGGGCTGGCCGGATCGGTCGAGAAAATCGCCCAGGGCATGAACGCCTCGCCCGGCGCGGCCGTCGGTCAGGTCGTCTTCGATTCGCACCGGGCCGTGGAGCTCGCGGCCGCCGGGACACCGGTGATTCTGGTGCGCCGGGAGACCACCCCCGACGACCTGGACGGCATGATCGCCGCGCAGGGTGTGCTGACATCGCGCGGTGGAAAGACTTCACACGCCGCCGTGGTCGCCCGCGGTATGGGCAGGACCTGTGTGTGCGGGGCAGAGGAGATCGATGTCGACACCCGGGCCCGCCGGGCGGTCGCGCCGGGCGGCGTCGTCATCGGCGAGGGGGACGTGATCTCGATTGACGGGTCTTCCGGCGCCGTCTACCTCGGCGAGGTGCCGGTGGTGCCCTCGCCGGTCGTCCAGTACTTCGAAGGGACGTTGCTGGCGGACGGGAGCGACCCGCTGGTCGACGCCGTGCACCGGATCATCACCCATGCCGACGAAGCCCGCCGGCTCGGCGTGCGCGCCAACGCCGACACCGCTGACGACGCCGACCGGGCCCGCCGGTTCGGCGCGGCAGGCATCGGGCTGTGCCGAACGGAACACATGTTCCTGGGCGAGCGCAGGCAGCTGGTCGAGCGGCTCATCCTCGCCGATGACGACGAGGCCAGACAGGCCGCCCTGCTCGAGCTCCTCCCGCTCCAGCGGGACGATTTCGTCGCGATCTTCACGGCGATGGACGGGCTGCCCGTCACGGTCCGCCTGATCGACCCCCCACTGCACGAGTTCCTCCCGGATCTCACCGAGCTTTCAGTACGGCTGGGCGTTGCCGCCGCTACCGGCCAGCCAGTGACGGACGGTGATGCCTCGCTGCTGGCCGCGGTCCGCCGGCTGCACGAACAGAATCCGATGCTGGGCCTGCGCGGGGTGCGGCTGGGGCTGCTGATCCCGGGCCTGTTCGCCTTGCAGGTGCGAGCGATCGCCGAGGCGGCCGTGCGCTGCCGCCAGGCTGGCGGAGATCCACGCCCAGAGATCATGGTGCCGCTGGTGGCCACGGTCCAGGAGCTGGAGGTCGTCCGTGAGCAGGCCGAACAGGTACTGCGGACGGTTGCGGCCGAGACCGGGGTCGACGTTCCCGCATTGATCGGAACGATGATCGAAGTGCCGAGGGCCGCGCTGACCGCGGGCCAGATCGCCGAGGCTGCCCAGTTCTTCTCGTTCGGCACGAACGATCTCACCCAGATGGGCTGGGGCTTCTCCCGGGACGACGTGGAGTCCTCCTTCTTCTCCCGCTACCTCGACCTGGGGATCTTCGGCGTCTCCCCGTTCGAGTCGCTGGACCGTGATGGAGTCGGCCAGCTTGTGCGTATCGCGGTCGAGGCGGGGCGCGCAGCCCAGCCGAAGATCAAGCTGGGCGTCTGTGGCGAGCATGGCGGAGACCCCGACTCGGTGCACTTCTTCCATCAGGTCGGTCTTGACTACGTTTCGTGTTCGCCATTCCGGGTGCCGATCGCTCGGCTGGAAGCCGGCCGGGCCGCCATCCTCGACCGTGCCGAACAGACGGAAGCCAGGTAGGGCGTGTCCACAGGATCTTAGAGCGACCGGCGACCGGCGACCGGC
>NZ_CAKJTR010000012.1:30447-38443 GCF_917627355.1 Protofrankia sp. Cj3
AACAGGGGACGCGGCGTCGCGGGGCTGGGGGGCACGCGGCTCGCGTCATCGCTCCCATCCATCGCCGCGCGATGGATGGGTACCCCGGCTTGCCGGTCGCCATCCAGCACCTCCGGTGACTGCCCGCGTCGCTGTGCGTTGCCCACGCACCAGCCTTGCTTCTTGATCCATACGCCTGTTGCCAGGCGCTCTTACCAGGCGTGGCCCAGCCGGGACGAAGGTACTCCCCGCTCCGCGAACGTCCCGCGCAGAGTGCCTGTTCGTCACCGTCGTGAACTTCTGTCGCTGATACCGTTCGGGGCGGTGGGACCTGGGGTAGGGCCCTGGCTGTCGAGGAACAGCCGACCAGCCGGGGTGGCGGGGACTCACGTACGACACATCGTGACTGCGACAGATCGTGACTGCGACCTGGCCAGCCGGGCCTGTCCTTGATTACTCTCGCCCGCGACAGGTAGTCATGACATGTGGTCAGCCACGGATATGTAGTCAGGTGTGCCGGACTGCTGTGCACGGCAGCTACCCATACACAGATACGCAGGCGTATTAGGAGGCTGGCGTGGTAACTCCCGTATCCGAGGTCGTGATTGACCCGACCGATTTTGATCAGATCCGGGAACTGGCTCAGCAGCTGCGGGTCGACTCGGTCCGATCGTCGACATCCGCCGGTTCGGGCCACCCGACATCGTCGATGTCAGCCGCGGATGTGATGGCGGTTCTGCTCGGCCGGCACCTGCGGTATGACTGGGACAAGCCGGACGATCCGGCCAACGATCACCTGATCTTCTCCAAAGGGCACGCATCCCCGCTGCTGTACGCGATGTTCAAGGCTGTCGGCGTGGTCTCTGATCACGAGCTGATGACCGGATACCGCCGTTTCGGTCACCGCCTGCAGGGCCACCCGACGCCGATCCTGCCATGGGTTGACGTGGCAACCGGCTCGCTCGGGCAGGGCCTGCCGGACGCGGTCGGGGTGGCACTCGCCGGCCGGCTTCTTGACCGGCTTCCCTATCGGGTGTGGGTGCTGTGCGGCGACAGCGAGATGGCTGAGGGCTCGATCTGGGAGGCCTTGGACAAGGCGGCCTACTACCAGCTGTCGAATCTGACAGCGGTCGTGGATGTCAACCGTCTCGGCCAGCGCGGTTCGACCGAGCTCGGCTGGGATCTTGATGCCTACGCCCGCCGGGCTGAGGCGTTCGGCTGCCAGGCGCTCACCGTCGACGGGCATGACATCGCCGCGATTGACAAGGTCCTGACCGAGGCCGCCGAATCCGACCGGCCGGTGGTCGTGTTCGCCCGCACTCGCAAGGGGGAGGGTTTTTCGGAGATCGTCGATGCCGACGGATGGCACGGCAAGGCCCTGCCGCCCGATATGGCCGAGCGCGCGATCGCCGCACTCGGTGGCGAACGCAACCTGCGCGTGCGGGGGCCGGTGCCGTCGGCGTCCATCCGGCGGCCGGCGCAACCCGCGCCGGTCGCTGTTGAGCTGCCGGTCTACCCTCTCGGCGCGAAGGTCGCCCCCCGGAAGGCATACGGCGAGGCGCTCGCCGCGCTCGGCGCGCGGCCAGCGGTGGTCGCCCTGGACGCCGAGGTCAGCAACTCCACCCATGCCGAGGACTTCGCCAAGGTCCACCCGGACCGGTTCTTCGAGATGTTCATCGCTGAGCAGCAACTTGTCGCCACGGCGGTGGGGCTGTCGGTACGTGGTTACATTCCATTCGCTTCCACGTTCGCCGCGTTCTTCTCGCGCGCCTATGACTTCATCCGGATGGCCGCGATCTCGCAGGCGAACATCCGGCTGGCGGGATCGCACGCGGGTGTGGAGATCGGTGCGGACGGTCCGTCGCAGATGGCGCTGGAGGACCTCGCGATGATGCGGGCGGTGCACGGTTCGACCGTGCTGTACCCGAGTGACGCGACCAGCGCCGCCAAGCTCGTTGAGATCATGGCGGATGTGGACGGAGTCAGCTACCTGCGTACGACTCGTGGCGCCTATCCGGTGCTCTACGGGGCGGGCGAGTCCTTCACCGTCGGAGGTTCGAAGATCCAGCGCCAGTCGGACGCGGATGCCGTCACCCTGATCGGCGCGGGAGTCACCCTGCACCATTGCCTGGAGGCCGCGGACATGCTCGCGGGCGAGGGCGTCCCAGCACGGGTGATCGACCTCTACTCGGTCAAGCCGGTGGACGAGGCTGCTCTGGTGGCCGCCGCGCGGGCGACCGACGGCCGGTTCGTGGTGGTCGAGGATCACTACCCCGAGGGCGGCCTCGGCAGCGCGGTGCTGGAGACGCTCGCCGCGGCCGATGTGCCGGTGCGTCTGCGCCATCTGGCTGTTCGCGAACTACCGGGGTCGGGCACACCGACCGAGCTGCTGGACGCGGCGGGAATCTCGGCGAGCCACATCGCGGCGGCGGCCCGCGCGCTGCTGCGCTGATCTCCACTCCACAGCGCTGGGTCTTCCCGACGGCACCGCGGCGCGTTGGAGCACCACGAGGCTCCCCCGCTACCGGTATCCAGGTAGCGGGGGAGCCTCGTTCGTCCTGTACTGCCTGGTCAGTCGTCGGAGCTGCTGGGAGCCGGCGCTCCACCGAACATCATGTCGCACATCGTCAGGTAGAGCCGGTCCGGCCGGGGCAGAAACTGGATTTTTGACAGGGCCTGGTCCTGCCCGGCCGATTCAACGATGAACTCGCCATACCCGAGAAGCCGACCCATTGGGTCTCGGTTGTAGGTGAGATCTGTCACTTTTTCCAGCGGCATGGTCTGCACCTTGCGGAAAAAGATGCCCGAGACCTTCATGAGGCGTTTGTCAGTGATCATCAGGTGGTCGACATGCCAGTCGGCGACCCGCCACAACATGCGCAAGATCATGAAGAGGGCGAACCACCAGGGGAGTGAGGCGATGCCCCCGCCGACTTTCAGCCCGTCGAGCAGGACCGTGAGCAGGACCGCGAGCACGATGGAGCCCAGCGTCTGCAAGAAGATGGGCAGCATGATGGCCCAGTGCATGCGGACCATCATGACCAGCCGCTCACGGGTGGCGAGGTACTTGTCGTCCCTGGCAGTGGGGTCGGGAATCCTGATTCTCACCAAGGTCGCCGCCACCGTCTCCTGGATTGCACCGGCAGTTCGCGCCGTGTCACAGAACTGTGTCGGTCACGAAGTTGGACAAGCCGTGTCCAGCAGATTGTAGGCCGTCGATAGCTCGATTGATGATGCTCGCCGCACTTTCAGGGGCGGTGACAACGAAAAAGATGACAAACGCGATGAGACCGTATCTGACGATCTTGTCCACGGCGGGCCTCCGGGCCGAAGTTGGGACGGCTGACCACAAAGTATCGCCGCTTCGCACCCCGGACGTGTGGAAATCGTGCCTATACGCTCGGCGCCGTGGCCGGTGAGTGGTACGAAGCGTCCGACGTGGTCCGTTGGGGCGAGGAGCGTCAGAAGAGTACACCCGACGATCGAACCTGGTTCGAGCGGGACCGCGCGCGTGTCCTGCACTCCAGCGCACTGCGCCGGCTGGCCGGCAAGACACAGGTCGTCGGCCCGCTCGACGACGACTTCCCGCGTACCCGGCTCACCCATTCGCTGGAGACCGCGCAGGTCGGCCGGGGACTGGCCCGTTCCCTCGGCGCGGATCCGGACCTGGTCGACGCCGCCTGCCTCGCGCATGACATCGGGCATCCTCCGTTCGGTCACAACGGCGAGGCCGCGCTTGACGCCGCTGCCCGTGCCTGTGGGGGTTTCGAGGGCAACGCCCAGAGCCTGCGTGAGCTCACCCGTCTCGAGGTCAAGATCGTGGATGTGCACGGGCGCGAAGCCGGGCTGAACCTCACCCGCGCCACCCTCGACGCGGCCCTGAAATACCCGTGGCCGAAGCGGGGCGATACGCCCAAGTTCGGTGTCTACGCCGACGACATGGCGATTTTCAACTGGGTCCGCGACGGCGCGCCAGCTGGCCGGCGATGCATGGAGGCGCAGCTCATGGACTGGGCCGATGACGTTGCGTACAGCGCGCACGATCTGGAGGACGGTGTCGTCGCGGGTCTGATCGACCTGGGCCGGCTGGCGGATCCCGGGCAGCGGGCCGATCTCGTGGCCTCGACCGCGGCCCGCTATCCCGCGGCGCCCGAGGCCGCGCTTGACGAGGCCTTGGAGCGCCTGCGGCGGCAGCCCTGGTGGGTCGCGGGCCCGGTGAGCACGCCGGCGGCGCTGCGCGCGGTGCGGACGATGACCAGCGAGCTGATCGCGCGGCTGTGCGTCGCCGCGGTCGCGGCCACCCGCCGGCTGCACGGCGAGCGTGCGCTCCGCCGCTACCACGCGGACCTGATCCTGCCCGCCACGACGGTCGCCGAGTGCTGCCTGCTCAAAGGGGTGACCGCGCGCTTCGTCATGGACCGCCGCGACGCGCATGACCGGCAGCGGCGGCAGCGCGAGGTCATCGCGGAGCTGCTCGCGCTGCTCGTCGTGCGGGCGCCGGAGGCACTCGACCCGCTGCTGCGCCCGGCCTGGTCCGCCGCCGCCGATGACGCCGCCCGCCTGCGGGTCGTCGTCGACCAGGTGGCCCGTCTGACGGACGCGAGCGCCGTCCGGCGGCACGCTCAGCTGACTGGCCGTTCCTGGCCGGTGACCCTGTGACAGCAGGTGGTGCCGCCCTGGTGACGGCCGGCCCCGTGACGCGGCTCCTGGCCCGCGTTGCCGTACCCGGCGGAGATGACCGTTGCTGTTTGCGCACCGCGTGCTTGGAAGATCGGCACTCTGGCGCGCTGACAAGTATCATCACGGGGGAAAGGGCGGACCCGCGGGGGCGGTGGCAAGCCGGTGGCATCAGCTGAGGGGCGGCGGCCCCGGTGTGACGCCGGTACCCCGCCCGGGATGCAGGGAGGGACGTGTGGCCGGACGCATCCGCGACGCAGACGTCGCTGCCGTGCGTGACCGCTCACCGATTGCGGACATCATCGGTGACTATGTGCAGCTGCGTCCCGTCGCTAGTGGTCAGCTGCGCGGCCTGTGCCCGTTTCACGATGAGAAGACCCCGTCGTTCAATGTTCGTCCACAGGTCGGTGCCTATCACTGTTTCGGGTGTGGCGTCGGCGGCGATGTGATCGCGTTTGTCCGGGCGATCGATGCCCTGTCGTTCCCGGAGGCGGTGGAACGCCTGGCCCGCCGTGCTGGGGTTACTCTCAGCTATGAAGGCGGTGGGGTGACCAGCCGCGTGGTCACCAGCCAGCGCCAGCGGCTCCTTGACGCACACCGGGCGGCGGCGGAGTTCTACACCGAGCGGCTGGCATCGACTGAGGCCCGTGAAGGCTGGGAGTTTCTCGCGGCGCGGGGCTTCGATCAGGAAGCGGCGTCGCGGTTCGGCGTCGGCTATGCGCCAGCGGGCTGGGACACCCTGACCCGTCACCTCATGGGCCGGCACTTCACCGCCGCGGAGCTCGTCCTCGGCGGCCTGGCGAAACAGAGCAGCCGCGGGAGACTGATCGACAGGTTTCACCGAAGGCTGGTGTGGCCGATCCGTGATCTCGCGGGAGACGTCGTCGGCTTCGGCGCCCGTCGGCTCGCCGCCGACGATCCCGGGCCCAAGTACCTCAACACCCCTGAGAGCCCGCTGTTCAAGAAGGCCAGCCTGCTCTATGGCGCGGACCTCGCCCGGCGTGAGATCGCGCGGCGGTATCAGGTTGTGGTCGTCGAGGGTTACACCGACGTGATGGCCTGTCATCTCGCCGGCGTGCCGACCGCGGTCGCCTCCTGCGGCACCGCGTTCGGCAGTGAGCACGTGACGGTGTTGCGGCGGCTGCTGATGGACCAGAGCGAACACCGCGGTGAGGTCGTGTTCACGTTCGACGGTGACGAGGCCGGCCGCAAGGCCGCCATCCGTGCCTTCGAGTTCGAGGAGCGGTTCGTCACCCAGACCTTTGTGGCGGTCGAACCGTCCGGGCTGGACCCGTGCGATCTGCGGATGGCGCGGGGCGACGGGGCTGTTCGTGATCTTGTCGCCGGCCGTCTCCCGCTGGTGGAGTTCGCGATCCGCGGGAAGCTGGCCGAGTTCAACCTCGACACGACCGAAGGGCGGCTGGCGGCGCTGGACGCGTCCGCACCACTGATTAACAGGCTGAAAGACCGGGGCCTGCGGCACCGTTATGCGGTTAACCTTGACAACTGGCTTGGTTTTCTGGACGAGGAGTTCGTGGTGCGGCGGGTCGCTGAGCACTCCGCACGTGTCAACGGGGGTGCCGCGTCCCGTGCCGGCTCCGCCCGCCCGGCGCTGTTGCGCCCACGCGACGCCACCGCGGATGACGCGGTCGTGGCGGTCGAACGGGAGGTGCTCAAGGTCGCGCTCCAGTATCCCGGCCTGGCCGGCCCCGCCTTCGACACGTTGCCGGCCGAGTTGTTCACGGTTCCCGCGCATCGCGCTGTCCGTACGGCCATGATGACGGCCGGTGGTGTATACGCTGGGCTGTCAGCGGCTGGTGATGTCGCGGGCTGGGTTTCCCTGGTGGCCACGGCGGCCGGGGAGGACGAGCTCCGGCGGTTGGTCACCGGGCTTGCCGTCGAAGCCGTGTTCTGCGACCGCGATGTCGACGACAGGTACGTCGATGAGCAGCTGTCACGTATACAGGAGTTGCATGTGACCCGTCGTATCACGGAGCTGAAGTCGCGTGTGCAGCGGCTCAACCCCGTGACCGACGCCGAGACGTTCAAGCACGCATATGGTGAGCTGATCGCCTTGGAACAGCACAAGCGCCAACTCCGGGAACGGGGCCTGGGTGCCGCGTAACCTGGGTCGATCCCGAGAAGGAAGTGACGAGATTCCGCCCATGAGCAGTCCAGCCGTCCTACCGCGCGAGGCCCAGGTGGACGAGGTCAAGGACCTCATCACCAGGGGCAAGGAGATCGGTTTCCTCACCACTGAGGACGTCACGGTCGCATTGCAGGCGGCCGAGCTGCCGCCGGAGCAGACCGACGCCGTTCTGCAGGTCCTCAACGACGAGGGCATCGAGATCCTCGAGGCGGGTGGAGAGGACGCCGACGAGGCCGACCTGCTCGCCCGGCGTCGCCGTGAGGAGGAGGAACTGGCGCTCAAGGCGCCGACCTCCGATCCGGTCCGCATGTATCTCAAGGAGATCGGCAAGGTTCCGCTGCTGACCGCGGAGGAGGAGGTCGACCTCGCCAAGCGTATCGAGGCTGGTCTGTTTGCCTCCGAGAAGATCGCGGCAGCCACCCGCAAGACCTCTCCGCAGATGCGTCGCGATCTTGAGGCGATTGAACGTGATGGCCAGGTTGCCAAGCGTAAGCTTGTAGAGGCGAACCTGCGTCTTGTCGTGTCGATCGCCAAGCGCTATGTGGGCCGCGGCATGCTGTTCCTGGATCTCATCCAGGAGGGCAACCTCGGTCTGATCCGCGCTGTGGAGAAGTTCGACTACACCAAGGGCTACAAGTTCTCCACCTACGCCACCTGGTGGATCCGCCAGGCGATCACCCGCGCTATCGCCGACCAGGCCCGCACCATCCGCATCCCGGTGCACATGGTCGAGACGATCAACAAGCTGATCCGCATCCAGCGGCAGCTGCTGCAGGACCTCGGGCGCGAGCCGAGCCCCGAGGAGATCGCCAAGGAGATGGACCTCACACCCGACAAGGTGCGTGAGATCCTCAAGGTCTCCCAGGAGCCGGTGTCGCTGGAGACTCCGATCGGTGAGGAGGAGGACTCCCACCTCGGTGACTTCATCGAGGACTGCGACGCGGTCGTACCGGTGGACGCGGCCAGCTTCATCCTGTTGCAGGAGCAGCTTGACTCGGTCCTGCACACCCTCTCCGACCGGGAGAAGAAGGTCATTCAGCTGCGCTTCGGGCTGACCGACGGGCATCCGCGCACGCTGGAGGAGGTCGGCCGGGAGTTCGGGGTCACCCGTGAACGGATCCGGCAGATCGAGTCGAAGACACTGTCCAAGCTCCGCCACCCGTCCCGCTCCCAGAAACTCCGCGACTACCT
>NZ_CAKJTR010000012.1:38864-49361 GCF_917627355.1 Protofrankia sp. Cj3
AGAGTAGCGTACTTGGGTCGATGGAGTGCTACCCGGGGGCGGCGCGTTGCCGGGCGTCGTAGATCGTTCAGGAACCTGCGTGGTTCTGCTCAACCGTCACCGGCACTCGTGGACGGGCAGGTACGCCAACCGCGACTACTCCCGCTGGGAGGCTGCGGATCACCGCGGCCCCGGCTCCGACTGTCGTACCGGTTCCGATCGTCAGCCCCTGGATCACCATCGCGCCGGTTCCGATCGTCACGTCATCCTCGAGCGTTACGGTGCCGCTGACATGGGCACCTGGAGACAGCGTGACGTAGTCTCCGAGCCGGCAGTCATGCGCGACGGTAGCCGCGATGTTCAGATGGACGTGCCGACCGGTCCGTACGTTCGTGGTGATGCTGGCCAGCGCACACACGACATTGCCTGAACCGAGCAGCACGTCTCGTCCGATGACAGCCCGAGGGTGCACGAGAGTGGCCGCTTGGCGCCCCCAAGCGGTTGCCATCGAGTCGACGGCCCGGCGGATGGCGGGAGCACCGATACCCACCACATACTCCGCGTCGATCTCCGCGAGGAGACGCACCGGGCCCAGATGGCGCACTTCGCGCCGGAACAACTGGTTTAGATCAGGCTGGCCGTCGTCGACCACTCCGAGCAGCTCGTAGGTCGGCCGGACCGCGTTGACGGCTTCGACGACATCCATCAGTTCCCGGCCGTGCCCACCCGCGCCGACCACGACCAGCGCTGTTGGACCGTGACTCACGCGCCCTCCTTACTCTTCGGTAGCCGTGTAAACGCAATCAGTAGTGTTACTCTGCGTGCATTATGAGTGTCGCCGATACCTCTGCCGGGTCCTCTCGCACGCCAGCGGCGAACCTATCGGGTTCCCTCCCTGTGTCCGAACCGACACCCGCACCGATGATTCAGCCAACATCCACGGTGATAGTGAACCGATGTGCGCGCTGTGACCGCCGTAGCCGGCGGGTGAAACGGGCGCTGGACGCGGCTGGGGCGATCGTCGCTCTTGTCGGCTCCGCGCCCTTGCTGGTGGCTGTGGCCGCGGCGATCCGTCTTGAAGATGGTGGCCCAGTACTCTTCCGCCAAGAACGGATCGGCGAGGGCGACCGCCCGTTCACGATGTTGAAATTCCGGACAATGGTCGTGGACGCGGAGAATCAGGGCCTTGGTCTTGTTACCTACTGCGAAGACGACCGTATTACCGGGGTTGGCCGTCTGCTGCGCACGACCAGCATCGACGAGTTGCCGCAGTTGATCAACGTGCTGCGCAACGAGATGAGCCTGGTTGGACCGCGTCCGACGGTAAGTAGCCAGGTGGACCGGTACACACCTTTTCAACGGCGTCGTCTCGAAGTACCGCCTGGCATTACTGGCTGGGCGCAGGTGAATGGCCGGAACGAAATCCCCTGGACGCGCCGAATCGAACTTGATGTCTGGTATACGGATAATCGATCAACAATATTGGATTTGCGAATTATTGCGCGTACATTGATCACCCTGATTCGACGCGACGGTACTTACGGTGCCGGCGGCCTGAACGCTGACCTCGAATCCGAAAGCGACAAGAAAAATATTCCCGCGCAACGAACCGCTGCTGCCATCGCGGATACCCCGCTGAATCATCACTGACGCGAATCTTCACCTCAGCGCACGGACAGGTATGTAACCTCGATCGAACTCACAGGAGTTTCCATGCGGAGCATCACCACGGCCCAGCTCGCCGTCGACGGGGGAATACCCGTCCGCCGGGCAGCTTTCCCCGGCTGGCCGCGGTTCGCCAAACAGGAGATCGCCGTGGTCGGGGAGGTGCTGCGGAGCGGGTTGGTCAACTACTGGACCGGATCTCACGGGCAGGCCTTCGAACGTGAGTACGCCGCCGCGGTCGGCGTCGCACACGGCGTAGCTGTCGCGAACGGCACGCTCGCGCTCGAGCTGGCCCTGCGTGCCATCGGCATTGGCCCGGGCGACGAGGTGCTGGTGCCAAGCCGGACGTTCGTGGCGTCGGCTACCTGCGTCATCGCGGTCGGCGCACGGCCGGTCTTCGTCGATGTCGACCGGGATTCCGGCAACCTCACCGCCGGCACAGTTCTGCCGGCGCTCGGGCCGCGGACCCGTGCGGTCATCGCCGTGCATCTGGGAGGCTGGCCGGTCGACATGGATCCGCTGCTCAGCTTGGCACGGCTTCACGGCATTGCCGTGGTTGAGGACTGCGCCCAGGCACACGGCGCCGTCTACGCGGGAAGGCCTGTCGGCGGCCTTGGCGACGTCGCGGCCTGGTCCTTCTGCCAGGACAAGATCCTCACTACCGCCGGTGAGGGTGGGATGGTCACCACCGATAACCCGGAAATCTGGCAGGCTGTCTGGGCGTACAAGGATCATGGTAAGGACCCCGATATCCTCGCGGCCCCGCACCACGGATCTGGCTTTCGTTGGGTCCACACGTCCTTCGGCAGCAATGCCAGGATGCATGAGCTTGCCGCGGCTGTGGGCCGAGTCGTCCTGCGCGATCTGCCGGCGTGGGCTGAACGCCGGCGGGAGAACGCTGCGGCACTGGCGAAGCGGCTTTCGGAACTGCCGTCGCTGCGGGTACCCACACCCGACGGGGAAATCCTCGAAGCGTCCTATTATCGGCTGTACGCTTATCTTGATCCACAACGGCTACGCGATGGTTGGAGCCGTGACCGAGTGGTCGAGGCGGTTCGTGCCGAAGGCGTTCCGTGCGCGGTCGGGAGCTGCGGTGAGGTCTACCTGGAGCAGGCATTCGGGCTGGACCTCCGCCCGCCGGTCCGCCTACCTGTGGCCCGCGAACTGGGCGAGACGTCACTGGCCTTCCTCGTCCACCCGACCATCGACCTGACCGACATGGCGGACGTCGCCGACGCGGTCGAAAAAGTTCTCACCGCCGCCGCAGCTTGACCAGCATGCATCGTTGGGAAAAGGAATCGCGGCCAGGGACTCCGCCACACCAGCTGCCGGTGGAACTCGAGAGGGTATGAGGTTCGTGATTTCGGTAGGTACGCTCCTTCCTGCTGACGGCGGGAGATGTGGCCGGACGTAGAAGAGCAACCAGCGGCCCGCGGCGCGCAGGATCTGCTTTGGTGTCCTGGCCAACCTCGCCGCGCTCAGCCTGGATCATCTGATCCGCGTCACGAAGACCGCGCTCACACACGTCCAGTACCGTCCCGATCTGCTCCGGGGTTTCCTGACTGAGAGCAGCCTCGAACTCGAGCCACCGTAGCCTGCCGCTTCACGAGCGCAACATCAGTAACAGTCCCATGAAGATCTCCGCCACTTGTCGACGGTGTGTTTGATGAGACGTTGCGGCGGATTCGCGCTGAAGGCAGTGTCAGAGCGTGTTTCTAAACTCTCATGAGGATGATGTTCGAGCGAGCCGCCGGGACATCACCATGATCATAGCAATGTAGACCATGGCCTCATGATGGGCGGGGAGCCGTTCATAATCACGCACACAGCGCCGATATCTCATGATCCAACCGAAGGTACGCTCCACCACCCAGCGGCGCGGCAACACGACGAACCCCTTGACATCACCACGCTTGACGATCGTTACCGCTAGTTTCAGCGTCGCAGCCGCCCAGGCGACCAGCCGGCCGGCGTAGCCGCCGTCCGCCCAGGCCAAGGCGACCATGGAGAACCGCTCCCGTAACTGGGCCAGCAGCGGGCACGCACCGTCACGGTCCTGCGCCGACGCCGCGGTGACCACCACGGCCAGCAGCAACCCCAGGGTATCCACCGCGATATGCCGCTTCCTCCCGTTCACCTTCTTCCCACCGTCATACCCCCGGCTCCCGCCGTCCACGGTGTCGGCGGCCTTCACCGACTGGGAGTCGATGATGGCCGCGGTCGGGGACGCCGACCGCCCGGCAGCCACCCGCACCCGGTCACGCAGCATGTCGTGGATGGCCCGCCAGGCACCGGCCCGGGCCCACCGGGTGAAGATCCCATAGACAGTCCGCCAGGGTGGGAACTCCGCGGGTAGCTGACGCCAGGCCAGGCCACCCCGCGCCAGGTAGAAGATGGCGTCCAGGACACGCCGCCGGTCGTGTTTCTCCGGCCGGCCGCCTTTGCCACAGCGGTTACCCGGGGCGGGCAGCAGCGGTTCGAGGATCTTCCACTGCGCGTCGGTGACCGTGGAGGACGGGTATACCCCGTAGCGTGGCGGCACGCAGGCCGGCGGGGACTGGTGGTGGGCAGGGCAGGACAGGCATGTGCAGGCAGGCGACAATAACATCCGGGCTCTTGGTGGGGTGGTTGGACTAGACACCCGCGCTCTACCAGGAGTTCGTTGCCGTGTGGGGGTGCCACGCCGTGTCTCCCTGCACGTGTACGCCAGGGTGCACACACCGCTACAACATCATCAGCGGGCTGGAGTTTTGAAACACGCTCTCAGTGCTCCTGCTCGCCGGAAGGCGCACCGCACTGTCCGCCCAGCCCCCTTCGGTCCTCGTCGGTGACGTTCACCGTGACCGGTGTCGTCGGATCCTGACACTCTCACCTCATGGTCTGTTGGTAGTCGATTGACTGCTCCTAGTAGTGTTACTGTGTGTGCACCATGATGCTTACTTACATCTCGGCCGCTTCAGGGGCCCTCCTTGTTTTGGTAGCCAAGATCCTGAGTGGCATCCATGCGCCGGAATCTGAACCAGCTCCGTCGGTTCGTCCAGCGCCTCATGCCACGGGGCCTGAGCGCTCACGCCGCGTATCGCCGGGACCGCAGGTTGAGACGCAGGGTACACGTCATCGGAGTTCTTGCCGGTTCCATCAAATCTGGAAGGTCACCGTCCCGCCGACGGAACATTTCGCCAGGAAAGCTGGTAACTAGAAATGAATCAAGCGGATGAGGTTCGTGAACTGTACATCGGTCTACTCAAGGAGGCGGTAACATTCGGGCTTTGGGATGCGGCGGATGGTAATTTGTGGAATCCCCATCGTATATCTTATCGAATAATTGAACGGATTTTGGAGAGGTGGCATCTCAAGATATTTCAGATACCGCCGTCCGATTGGCGTGAAGACGGTCGCGGGTGGCCTCGGTTCGCACACACGATGATCGGGTCGAAAAGGATTGACAACCTGGACGAGTGCATGCGCACTGTTCTCCGGGAGGAGATACCGGGTGACTTCATCGAGACTGGTGTATGGCGAGGTGGTGCTTGTATATTTATGCGTGGCCTGCTTCGCGCATACGGTGTTTCGGATCGCACCGTATGGGTAGCGGACTCGTTTCAGGGGCTGCCACCACCGGATGAGAAGAAATATCCGGCAGACGCGGGAGACCAACTCCATACGATGTCCGAACTTGCCGTATCCATTCAAGAGGTACAGGAGAACTTCCGACGCTACGGACTGCTTGACGACCGAGTTAGATTTTTGCGAGGTTGGTTCAAGGACACGCTTCCATCGGCGCCCATCGAGCAGTTGGCGATCATTCGACTGGATGGTGACATGTACTCCAGCACCATGGACGGATTGCAGTCTCTCTATCCCCGGCTATCATGCGGTGGATTCGTTATTGTTGATGACTACGGTGCGATGGAGAGCTGCCGACGGGCGGTCGAGGACTTTCGGGATGCGCGCGGAATCGATGCGCCCCTAGTGAAGATTGACCGGGATGGAGTGTACTGGCGGAACGGCCTGCCCGCAGGCTCGTAGCCTTACGTCAGTAGCTTGTCGCCGTCCGGCAATAAGGATTTTTAATGAAATAACAAATGCATCCTCGGGATGCGTCTTCGCAGGTCACGAGCCTGCAGAAGGTTCAGAATGAACAGGTTATTTCATTCCGGCTACTAACCGGTATCAGGTCGGGATATTTACAGATGATTTCAAGCCTCTCGGTAATCCGATCGGGAGACGGGCTGACGTTTGGCAATTCGGGTGTGGGTTCGCCCGGAGCCTGACGGTTATTTAGGTCCACGCATCGTGATGGCAGGGCTGCAGCAAGGTAACAATCTGCATTGATTGAACTACACGGTTCGCCGGTCAGGCCTCGGTGGGGACCTCGCAAATAATCATGAAACGCCGTAACGGCAGGAGGTTTGCCACCCTGCCGGCTCAGCGAGGCCGACCGATGTCAACTACGTTGAGCTATTTCGTCTAACCAAGAGTGATCTCGCCGCAGCCCTATCGTGATGGTTCCACCCTCCTGCCCTGAACATCGTTGCCTCATGGAGCCTTTGGCACACCACCTCGGTGCCCTACCGTCGTCATACCGCCAATAGGTACTAAAGGGAATCTAGGCTACTGGACTTTAGCACGTGCCCTGACCTGCTATATTGCGATTGCCTTCGGTCCAGTAACCCCATTTCGGATTAGTAAAGGGAGAAATCAGTGGGTGTGCTGAAGGTGAGGCGTTTGTCGCCCGGCCTCGAAAACATGATCCTATATACAGGCAGCCAGAAGAGTGATGGGTGAATACTGGCACAGGTATTCACTTACATGACGACACCAGTTGGTTTCGCGTCCTTGAATCATCCTGGCGAAAGCGAGGACACCGATGGCAGCCTCGGAGATTTCGTTGTCGGCAACCAACACGTCGATTTCGGTGGAGAGTGGCTATCGGACACGATCCCCCGACCCGTCGCGGAAACGGAGCGACTGTGCCCCTGACGTCCACGCAGCGGCAGCCTGGGGGATTGGATACACGTCTACGCTTCCGGCTCGGTATCAGTAGATATGGAAAAATCCTGAGAACGAGTGCTTGGCGTGTGCTTTTCGGTATGAGCTCTGTGGTGCTTCTAGGGAAAATTTTCGGATTTCTTCGAGACATCGTCATGGCAGATCGTTTTGGAACCACATTGCCGGTTGCCTCCTTCTTCCTTGTCGTGGGACTACAGGCAACGATCGTGATCGTTGCGGCGGATGCCACTATGATCGCCGCGACAACAGCCGTCTGTCACCATCGGGCGGTAGCGCCACGCTACGTGTTGAACGGATTCTTGCTCGCGGTCGTCGTGGCTGTCACCCAGTATGTCACGGCGAGGCCATTGGGCCGTCTACTAGTAGGCGCCGCGCAGAGCGACTGGACGGAAGTAGTCACCGCTCTCCGCTGGACCGCGCCCGGATCTGGCGCGCTAATTTTTCTAGGTGCCATAGGCGGCGTTCTCAATGCGACCGGACGTCTATTGAAGGCTGCTTGGCTCACCGTTCTCTGGTCGGTTCTTGCGTTTATTTTCCTCGCCGTGTTCTCGACTCCCCGAGCAGCGATCTACCTGGGGTGGTCCGTAGCTCTGGTACTCGCGTGCCTGGTGGGAGTTTTCCTTATTCGATCCGATCTACAAAATTCACCAGCCAGGGTTCGAGCAGGACATTGGAAACCTTTCCTACTGATTGCCGTGGCTGGATTCCTCAATCAGGCCTCATTTGTCATCGAACGGCGCGCGGGAGCGGCAATCGGCGAGGCTGCGATAGCCGGAATAGGGTACGCTTACAAACTGGTCACAGTTCCTCACGGCATCCTGATAGGCGGGATTTCCTTGTGGGCGTTGCCAAAATTTATCGGATGGGAACGGGATTCTGATTCTGATGCATCGGCCCATCTGAAGATCATAATTTTTATGACTATGTCGGCACTGGCTCTTGTTGGAGTTCTTTTGGCAGTTGGTGCACCGGTCCTGGTTTCGATCGCACTTACACATGGTGCATTCGGAGAACGAGAGGCAGGAATCGTCGTGTCCGCTGCGCGTGGCTATGCGATCGGCCTGCCCGCGATGGCCGGATACGTAGTCGCGGTGCGGGCGGCTCAGGCAAGGAGATTGTATGGCCTCGTGATAATGGGAAGTATGAGCGGGGTGGCGATCAATGAGATCATGATTCATCCGTTGGCCGCTTCGTTGGGAGTTTTTGGCGTAACGCTGGCCACATCCTTCGGCAACTGGGCTGTTTGTCTGATTTTGATCATCTGCCTGTTCCCATCATCGGGTAGAAGGAACAGATCATCTCACCGGAGAACTTATTTTTCGAGTATGCCTCGGCGCCGCCAAATAAGCGGATGGCCCGCTGAGCCGGCCCCGTGAGTGGGTCCGACCGTTCTTAACGGACGGGCGCATCCCAGATTATCGGGACTCGGGACGGAAGTCCGATCACTAGGAGAAATTATATGATCGTAGAAGCTTGTATCGTGACGTTCGGGAGTTCGGCGGTCGTCGGCGACGCCATTGAGAGCTTGCGGCATCTGCCTGCGGGATCCCGTGTGGCGGTACATGACAACTGTCCTGATGACGGAAGCTTGGCGGTCGCCAGACAGAGTGCGAACCTTGTCGGTCTTGAACTGCGGGCAGAGGAATGTAAAGAGAATTGTGGCTTCGCCTCGGCCTGTAACTCGCTTGCCCGCTCCTCCACCGCCGATCTACTTTTATTTCTGAATCCGGACGCATGGTTGTTGAACTGGCCAGATGATCTAACGGAGATAGAGAACACAATCGCCGCTCCAACACTTCTTGGGCGCTCTGGAGAATTGCTGCGGAACTACGGGGACGGACGCAGAACACTTCCGCGGGAGGCCGCAGAACGATGGCTGCGAATCAAGCCACGGCCGCCGGACAACGTTGGGTATGTGGGTGGAGCAGTTCTTCTAATTCCCAGAGAGATGTTCTTGCACATGGGAGGTTTCGACTCAAGATTTTTTATGTATTATGAGGATATTGATCTTTGTTTGCGGGCGAACTCTCATGGCTATTCAGTACGTCTGCGACCCGATTGGCTGGCCCAGCATGCTGAGGCACACGCAGCTAAACGAGATCCTGTGGTCTCGCTGGTGCGGAGCTACGAGTCCGGGCGCCGGTACTACGCAAAGAGCGGACAATCGGTCCATGCGTATGATGCGCTATGCCTCATAGACGGTGTTGCGCGAACCCTACTCGGAATTACCGGTCTATACGTACGTTACGGTCCACAACATTATAAGAAGCTCGTTCGTCATATTTGCAAGAGAATCGGTAGACCGCTACAGCAGTCAATGAGGTGATTCCGTCGATGAAAGAGGTAGGGCTATTCGTAAAGTTGATTGGCATGGGATGTTTCATGTATGTTCTTCTGAGGCCGGTATCGAATAACGATATTCTGATCCCCGTATTAGCTTCAATGGGGATGGTCGCGGCTGTAGCATGTTGGCTTGAAAGACGTCGAATTCATCCAGCTTTATATCATATTTTGTTTTTGCAGGCAACTTTTGGCGTTTTTGGATGTTTTATGGGGGCAATAAACAATACTCCTGGAATTGCCTTCGGATACCTGGTTTACTTTGTAGCGCCGATACTGTTCTGGACCTTCGTCCGCGTGCACGACGTGCGGCTTCTAAAACTGACATTTCTAACTCTCGCAATTGCCACAGCGACGCTCTCGACGGTCATAGTTGGTTATGTTGGAGGCCAGAAAGGTGTCATCCCGTCGTTTATTCCAGAGTGGATTATCAGCGGTTCCGACGCTCGGATCGGATTCAATGATGGCGGGATCGAGATCCGTTTTCTTGGGTTGTCCACGCTGACTGCTGCTGCACCGGTTTGGTTGGCTTCTCTTTTTCTTCCGCCAAATTCGATCATGCCGCCCATGTGGCTCCGAATTTACGCCGCGGCAGCGTCACTGGTCGCGACGCTTGTCGGCGGTCGTCAGGCCATTATTATCAATATTGCTCTTACTCCGCTAATCCTCTGGGTGTGCAGTCGGCTATTGGGCAGGCCCTATAGTAGAGGTCGGCATCGCCCAGCATACGCGCTAATTTCGGCGGCGGCTGTTATTATGGTTGCTTACCTGGGAATTAATCACGGTCTATTCAGGTCGGCCGCTTTTACAGCGGCTTTCCGAGATGCACGAAATATCGTGGTGGGGGAGTCGGGGGATACGGTAGCGTCATCGTCCACTGTTACCATTAGAGTCGAGGAACAGCGACAGTTGCTTGATGCGTGGGCATCTTCACCTCTTGTCGGTCACGGTTTCGGTGCGGAGATCAACGGTTACTCACGTAATGACTCCCGTCCATGGAACTTCGAGTTGCAGTACTTGATGTTGTTGTTCCAGACGGGCCTCGTCGGTGCTTTACTGTTGTCAGCCATCGCTGTGTCCTCTGTGATCGTTATGCGTCGTGCCATTCGTGTTGCGAACAGCCCTGCGATGGTTGATATGGCTGTCGTCTCCACAGTCGGTGCGGTAGCGATGCTCTTGGCGGACATCTCGAACCCGTATCTACAGGCGCCAGGGCATATGTGGGCAATTTATCTGCCTTTTGCCGTCGTGAATATCATGCTGTTTTCCGGCGCTAGTCCGGATGAAGTACCGCACGCTAGCCGCTCCGCCTCGCCGGTGACAGTGAGATGATCTTAGGGCGATCGGCAATGGGGAACGCGGCGTCGCGGGATTGAGGCCCGCACCTCGCGTTATCGCTCCCCATCCATTGCTGCGCGATCCACGGGTGCCCCGGCTAACCCCAATGCCGGGAAGTTAGCCTGGAGTATTCAGCTAGTTCCTGGTTGATCTAGACCCCGG
>NZ_CAKJTR010000013.1:0-2886 GCF_917627355.1 Protofrankia sp. Cj3
GCCGGCATGCTCGCCGGTGGGCGGGTCGCGGACCTGGAGGCTCGCGACTCCGAGGCCATCGCGGCCCGGGAACTCGCGACCGCCGTACGGGACGACGTCCGGCTGACCCCGATGCTCCTCACCGCCGGCGACGGCCTGGTCGTCGCGGTCGTCGCGAAGTCGTCACCGGTCGGCTGACCCCACCACAGGGCCCTCGATCACCTAACAGTGATCGAGAACAACACCCCACCCACAACCCACCCCGCGGCTCCACCGCGGGCGCCCAGGCTCGCTCACGGGATGCTGGGCAGGACCTCAGGATGTGAGCCACGCCAGCAGCGTGCGCACGCCCCAGCCGGTGCCGCCCTTGCTGATCTCACCGTCGTCGCTGTCCGCGCGGGCGGTACCGGCGATATCGACGTGCGCCCAGGGGATACCGCCGGTGAACTCCCGCAGGAACAGCGCGGCCGTGATCGACCCGCCGGACACGTCCAGCGCGGTGCCGATGTTCGCGAGATCCGCCACACCGGACTCCAGGGCCGGCCGGTACTCATCGACCAGTGGCAGCCGCCACAGCCCCTCACCGGCTGTCTGAGCCGCCCGGAACAGCTCACTGGCAAGCGCGTCGTCGGAGGAGAACAGGCCGGCCGTCCGGCGGCCCAGCGCAACCGTGATCGCGCCGGTGAGCGTCGCCAGGTCAATGATCGCATCAGGCGCGAGGCTGGCCGCGTAGGCAAGCCCGTCCGCAAGCACAAGGCGGCCCTCGGCATCGGTGTTGAGCACCTCGACGGTGGTTCCGCCCCAGCAGGAGACGACATCACCGGGCCGCATAGCGGCACCACCGATCATGTTCTCCGCGAGGCAGAGCAGACCGGTGACCCGGTCCCGCACACCCATGGCCGGCAGGGCCGTCATGGTCGCGAGCACGGCAGCCGCCCCCGCCATATCCGTCTTCATCGCGGCCATGGACGTCGCGGGCTTCAACGACAGGCCGCCGGAATCGAAGGTGATCCCCTTACCCACCAGTGCCACATGCCGGCCGCGTGGACAGCCGGGATCGGACGCCGGAGCACCGTCGTAGCTCAACCGCACCAGCCGCGGTGGCCGCGACGAACCCGCGCCCACCGCGGCCAGCCCGCCGAAGCCCTGTTCGGCGAGTTCCGTCGGACCCAGGACGTGCGCGTCGAGCCCGGCCGCACGGGCGGTCTCGACCGCGCGCGCGGCGAACCACTCAGGCGACTTGACCAGGCTCGGCATATTGGCCAGATCGCGGGCGAGATGCACGGCACGGCTGGTCACGGTGGCGACGGCGACGGCGGCACGCAGCTCGGGATCCCGGGGGTTCGCGACAATGATCGTGGCTTCCCGCAGGGCCTTCGAGCGATCATCAGTGGTCCCGTCACCGGCGTCACCGTCACCGTCGCCGGTCAGCGCGGCGGCGCCGTCGGTCAAGGCAGCGACCAACGGACGGTAAGCGGCCAGCAACAGGCCTTCGGTGAACGCGCGCAGGCCGATGGCGTCGACCCCGGTCTCGGCGTCCGCGAGCACGGCCGCCCGGCTGGCGGACGCGGCCCGGCGGGCGAACGCCGCACCAGCCGCACGCCAGGCCGCCGGATCCCGCCTGCCGGCTCCCACCAGCAGCAGCCTCGTCGGCGGGTCGGCCCGCCCCAGCGGGACGACGACCACCTCCGCCGGCTCGCCGCTGGCCCGCTCCGCGTCCAGCAGAAGATCCAGGTCAAGACCGAGCGAGTGCCCGACCGCGCGACCGGCCGCCGTCACCGCGGCCGTGACGACCTCCTTCCCCACGGGGAAGGTCAACAAAGCCAGGACCGGCACGCCGACCTCCAATGGCGTACCGGCCCGCAGCGTCACGATCGGTGGGCGGGGGACGGCCCACCCGGCGTCCGCTGGAACGTCGAACACGCTGGCCGCGCGTCTAGCCGGCGGCCGACTTCAGCGCGTCCCCAAGGTCCTTCGCCTCGTCGGGCAACAACTCCACCACAAGACGGCCACCCCCTTCCAGCGGGACGCGCATGATAATGCTGCGGCCCTCCTTGGTGACCTCGAGCGGACCGTCACCCGTCCGCGGCTTCATGGCCGCCATCGGTGCACCTCTTCCTGCCGTCGGACCTGCTACCACCGGCGATTATCCCGGAGAACAGGCCGGGAACCGAAACACGTCACCCCGCAGCGCCACAACAGACGCGGCTTGCCGGGATCGCGAAGCACCAGAGATGCCTCTGAATGGACAACACACACGCAATCCGGACCAACGCCCATGATCAGAACGTTACGACGATCCGGCTGCGGTGTCAGTCGGAGGTCAGCCGCACGTCACTTTTCGAACGTTCCGAGCGAACCGGCGCAGTGACACCCACAACGCACCCACAACCATCGGCCGCAGTAGCGCGAACCCGGCCCGGCCGAGCCATCCCAGCGGCAGCTCCAGGTCCTCGGACCAGACAAACCGCGACCGCCCGGCGGGCAGGGGAACCACCACGAAGGCGCCACCCCCGCGCACCGCCCGGCCGGTATGGCGAACCAGGCAGCGGTACGGCGGCTCCCACTCGACGATCTCCATTGAGTCGACGAGCACCAGCGGGCCGATCCCGGTACGGGCGATGATGCATCCGCCGACCCCGATCCCGCCCTGGCGGCTTCGGACCACCGTCGTCGCCAGCAGCCACTCGCCCTGACGCTCCCAGTCCGTCAACGCCGCGAACACGGTTGCCGGCGCGGCCTCCACCTCGACGGCCACGGCCAGCGTGCCGGACCCGCGCCGCTTCACACCGGCGGCCAGGGGAACGCGCTCCCGGGATGACTGACGCTCACCATGAAGATCTCCCGTAGTGGTCCGCCGGCTCGAAGGCCTCGCATCCTCCGCATCTCCCCGGGACTCCCGTCCGC
>NZ_CAKJTR010000013.1:3526-20356 GCF_917627355.1 Protofrankia sp. Cj3
ATCTCCCGGGACTCCCGTCCACGCGGCCATGCCCGCCCGGCGGCCGGTTACTCCACCGGCGGGGCCGCCGGGCCGACGGCATCGGCGTGGCCGGTCCAGCCGTCGCGCTCCGCGCTCCGGTAGCTCGGCGCCTGCTCGTCGGCATGGGCGAAGGAAGCCAGCCTGACCATCTCCTCGTCCCGCCGCGCGAGTTCAGCGTCCCGCCAGGCAAGCTCGTCCGCGAGCCGCGCGACCACCGCGTCGACCTCGGCCATCCGGTAGCCCCGGAACGCCATGTCGAACCGAACACCGGCGAGGTCGGCAGCGGACACGGTCAATGCCGGCAGACCGTCACCGGCCGCGTCCGGCGGCGCTGGCGACAACCGGTCGAAGCGTCCGACCGACAGAGCCGCGACGGCGAAGACAATTGCGGCAACAACCACTATCTCGACGACGAGCAACACATCCACGATCGTGGCACGGGTTGAGAAATTATGCCGCACCCGCCACCCCGACAGCACGATCACCGCTCTTTTTCACGCGGACGCAGGCCGGCGCAGGCTCCGGGCGGGTCCGCCGCATACGTGGCCGGCGGATAAGAGCGCCCGGCAACAGGGGTGTGGATCCTCGAAGCTTCCAGCGCCGGCCGCTAAAGTTCCCTGCGGTGAGCGACATCTCCTCGACGGGCGGCCCCGCCGGCCCCGCCCACACCGCCGGCAGCACGGGCGGAGGGCTCCCCGCGGGTACCCGGGCGGCCAGCGACCTCCGGCTCGGCTCATCGACGTTCCGCCCGTCCGACCTGACCATCATGGCAATCATCAATCGGACGCCCGACTCGTTCTTCGACCGAGGCGCAACCTACGGCGAGCCGGAAGCGCTGGCCGCGGTGGACCGTGCCGTCGCCGAAGGCGCCCAGATCATCGACATCGGCGCGGTGAAAGCGGCACCGGGCGAGGACGTCGACACCATCGAGGAGCTGCGGCGGCTCGGCGGGTTCGTCGCGCTCGTCCGGTCCAGGCACCCCAGCGTCGTGATCAGCGTGGACACCTGGCGTGCCGAGGTGGGCCGGGTGGTGGCGAGTGAAGGCGCCGACCTGCTCAACGACGCCTGGGGCGGTACCGATCCCCGGCTCGCCGAAGTCGCCGCCGAGCACGCGCTGGGTCTGGTCTGCACCCACGCCGGGCAGCTGCCGCCGCGCACCCGGCCACACCGGATCGCCTACGACGATGTGGTCGCCGACATCATCGCCACCACGACCGGGCTCGCGAACCGCGCGGTGGCGCTCGGTGTGCGACCGGACAGCGTGATCGTCGATCCGGGCCACGACTTCGGCAAGAACAGCCGGCATTCCCTGGAGGCGACCCGCCGGCTCCCCGAACTCGCCGCAACCGGCTGGCCGGTTCTCGTCGCGCTGTCGAACAAGGACTTCATCGGCGAGACCCTCGACGCCGGGGTCACAGACCGCCTCGAAGGGAGCCTCGCCGCAACCGCGATCAGCGCCTGGCTCGGTGCCAGGATCTTCCGCGCCCACCAGGTCGCCGAGACCCGCAGGGTGCTGGACATGGTGGCGGCCATCCGCGGTACCCGCGACCTCGCCGTCGCCCGCCGAGGCCTCGCCTGACCCGGACGGCGGCTACTCCCCCTCGAGCCGCTCGGCGGTGGTCGGCCCGGTGCCGCCCGGCGGTGGCACGCCGGCCTCAAGAAGATCCAACGCGGCCTCGACCGTATTCGCCCAGCCCAGGGCGTTCCGGGCCGCCGGCCGGACGAAACCCCGCCGGACCAGTTCGTCCACCTGTGCCCGGAGATGGGCGAACAGGCCGTCCGGGTCGAGGACGACGACCGGCTTGGCATGCATCCCGAGAACGCGCCCGACCCACATCTCCAGCAGTTCCTCCAGGGTGCCAAGACCGCCGGGGAGGGCGAGGAAGGCGTCCGAGCGGATCTCCAGGAGCCTCTTGCGCTCCCGCATCGTCTCGGTGACGATCAGCTCGTCCGCGTCGCCGTCGGTGATTTCCAGGGCCGACAGCGCTCGGGGAATCACGCCGGTAGTGCGGGCGGCGCCCGCACGGGCCGCGCGGGCGACCGCACCCATGCACGAGACGGAGCCGCCACCCGAAACCAGGCCGTGGCCGCGGCGGGCGAGCGCGGCACCGACCGCCGCGGCCAGCTCGAGGTAGGAGGGATCGATCGCCTCGGACGACGAGCAGTAGACACAGATGTTCACGCGGGCTCGCCGCCCGGACGCCCGGCCTCCGAGCCCGGCTGGTCGTTGCCCACGCGGTGGCTGTTGACGATGATCTGAACAGCCTCGTCCACGTCATCGGTGAGAGTGACAAGATCAAGATCTGTCGGCAGGATGCGCCCGGCGCCCGCAACCGTGGTGCGCAGCCAGTCCAGCAGGCCCGCCCAGTACCGCGAGCCCATGAGCACCACCGGGAAGCGGGTCACCCTACGGGTCTGGACGAGCGTGAGAGCCTCGAACAGCTCGTCGAGCGTGCCAAGCCCGCCTGGCAGGATCACGAATGCCTCGGCGTACTTGACGAACATGGTCTTGCGGACGAAGAAGTACCGGAAGGTCACCCCGAGGTCCACCCAGTCGTTGAGACGCTGTTCGAACGGGAGCTCGATGCCGAGGCCGACCGACAGGCCGCCAGCCTCCTGCGCGCCCCGGTTGACAGCTTCCATAGCCCCCGGGCCGCCACCCGTGATCACCGCGTAGCCAGCCCGGACGAGCGCGCTGCCGAGCCGCTCGCCAAGGGCGTAGTCGGGGTCCTCGACGGGGACACGAGCCGAGCCGAAGACCGTCACCGCCCGGGGCAGCTCGGCGAGCAGCCCGAACCCCTCGACGAACTCACTCTGGATCCGCAGGACCCGCCACGGATCGGCGTGGACCCAGTCAGCCGGACCACGGGTGTCCAGCAGATGCTGGTCGGTCGTCGACCCTTCGACCAGCCCACGGCGAACGGTGATGGGCCCGCGTTGCCGCTCCGGCGGCCGGCGGGTCCGGGCTGGCCGATCCCGGCCCGGAGCCGGACCCGGAGCCGGAGCCGGACCCGGACCCGGTCCCGGACCGGCCGCGGCCGAGGCGACGGCGACAGAAACATCGGCGGAAGCGGGGCCAGCGGAAACCGTTCGGGCGGCCACGGCACCGTCGGCGACAGGAACGTCTGGCTGGGTCGGGTCGGTAGGCGCACTCACGAGCTGTAACATAACGTTCCAGCGTTATGTTCAAGATCGTAAACGGGTAACCGACCGAGAAGTTCGACGGAGGTTACCCGAAACACCCCATGCGGGTCAGCGCATGAGGTAGCGCCGCAGCACATCCTCTGCCGCGCCGATCCGCGCCACCTCGACATACTCGTCGCGGGTGTGGGCGAGGCCAGGGTCACCAGGCCCGAAGTTGAGCGCCGGGATACCGAGCGCGGCGAAGCGGGCCACGTCGGTCCAGCCGTACTTGGCCACGGGCACACATCCCGCAGCCGCCACGAACGCGCTGACGACGGGCGCGGCGAGGCCGGGCAGCGCACCGGGCGCACTGTCGGTCACCGCAAGGGCGAAACCGTCGAGTACGGCACGGACATGCTCGAGCGCCTGACCGACATCACGGTCCGGGGCGAACCGATAGTTGACCGTGACCTCACAGGCGTCCGGGATGACGTTGCCAGCCACGCCGCCGCTCACCCACACGGCGTTGAGGCCCTCGCGGTAGGTACAACCGTCGATGGTCACCGTCCGTGGCTGGTAGTCGGCGAGGCGCTCCAGCAGCGGCGCGGCGCGGTGGATCGCGTTCTCGCCAAGCCATGCCCGCGCCGAGTGCGCCCGGCGTCCGCGTAGCGAGACCACCACCCGTAGGGTGCCCTGGCAGCCCGCTTCGATCTCGCCCGAGGTCGGCTCCAGGAGCACCGCGAGATCGGCGTCCAGCCAGTCGCGATGGCGCTCGGCAACGCGGCGCAACCCGTTGAGCTCGGCGCGGACCTCCTCGTTGTCGTAAAAAACCCAGGTCACGTCATGGGTGAGGGGCTCACCCGCGAGCGCGGCGGCCAGCCGCAGCAGCACGGCCACTCCCGACTTCATGTCGGAGGTCCCGCAGCCGTAGAGCCTGCCAGCCGCGAACCGGGCGGGCAGGTTGTCCGCGATCGGCACGGTGTCGAGGTGCCCGGCCAGCAGCACCCGGGTCGGCAGCCCCAGGTCGGTACGGGCAACGACGGCGTCGCCGTCCCGGTCGACCCGCAGTCCGGCGACGCCGGTCAGAGCCGTTTCGACCAGGTCCGCGAGGACGGCCTCGGAGCCGCTCACCGACGGGACGTCGACCAGGGCGCGGGTCAGCTCCACCGCCGAGGCGGTCAGGTCGAGCGGCGCGCCGCGGCCGAGCGGGGAACGCTCGGCGGATGGTCCAGGTAGCCGGTCCGGCAGCTGCTCAGCTGGCAACGCCGTGCTCCCGCAGGATGTCGTTCAGCGCGAGCTTGTCGTGGATCTCCCCTTCGGCCAGCGTCCGCAGCACCAGGATGCACGGCATGGCGTAGTCCCCGCCGGGGAACGACTTCACCCGGCTCGACCCGACCGCCACCGCCCGCTGCGGAATCTCCCCACGCGGGTACTCCTCGCCGGTGACCGCGTCGAACACGTGCGTGGAGGCGGTGAGGATCGCGCCGGCGCCGAGCTTGGCCCCGCGGCGCACCCGGGCGCCCTCCACCACCATGGCGCGGCTGCCGATGAACGCGTCGTCCTCGACCACCACGGGCTTGGCGTTCGGCGGTTCCAGCACCCCGCCGATGCCGGCCCCGCCAGACAGGTGCACCCGGCGCCCGATCTGCGCGCAGGAACCGACCGTCGCCCAGGTGTCGACCAGAGTACCGGCACCGACGTACCCGCCGATGTTGGTGTAGCTCGGCATCAGCACCGCACCAGGTTCGATATGCGCCCCCCAGCGGACGATCGCGCCCGGCACGACCCGCACCCCGTCGAAGGATGTCTTGAGCGGCACCCGGTCGTGATAACGGAAGTCGCCGGCCGCGGACTCGGCCATCGGCAGCACCCGGAAAGCGAGCAGGATAGCGCGTTTCGCCCGCTCGTCCACGACGACGTCGCCGCTGTCGGCGACATGGGCGACCCGGGCCTTCCCCGCGTCCAGGAGGTTGATCGCCTCAACCACGACATCGTGCAGGCTGCGGCCGGCCAGCGCCTCGGCGGCGTCAGGACGGTCCCACAACAGGTCGATGACCGGGTCTATCGCGGAGTCGATGATCTCGCCCGATGTGCTCACGACCCCGACCCTAACGAGGCGCCTGCCGCCCGTGCCCCACCGGCCCCGAAGGATCATGATCCTGGAAGATCGAGGAGCCCACCGCTCAGTGCCGGGAGACCGGAGCCAACGGGGCCAAGAGGCGGGAGGCGGGACCGCGGCGCCCCCCGGACGGCACCCCCCGGCCCAGGATGGGGGCTACCGGATGTCCGGCGGCTCCGTCGTGACCCGGAATCCGGGACGGCCGCCACGGTCGTCGCCCGGCCACGGCATCGCCGGGAGCGTCCCCGGGCCCGCGGGCGCCGGCCCCCTGTCCTGGTACTGGCTCCCCTGCTGGTGCTGGTAAGCGGTGTCCGGCCGCGTCCCGGCCACGGGCAGACCCCCGGTCGGCGGTCCGGACGGGAGGAGCGGCGCGACCGGACGGGCGCCGGTCTGGTGACCGCCGCCGACGTACCCGGCGGCCACCGGTGCCGGTGGCGGGTTGACCAGCTGCGGTGGCGGCAACATCGCCATCCGCTCCGGGACGGTGGCGACCTGGGCGTCCGGCCCGGTCAGCGCTATCCGGACGTGCCTGCGCCCGGCCTCGCCGTAGAACACGCCGGGGGCGACGAGTACACCCACGCTCGCCAGGGCGTCCACCGTCGTCCAGGCTTCCTCCCCGCGGGTCGCCCACAGGTAGAGCCCGGCCTCGCTGTGCTCGATCGTGAAGCCGGCAACGGCCAACGCCGCGGCGAGCACGGCCCGCCGGTTGGCGTAACGCGCCCGCTGCTCAGCGACGTGCATGTCGTCGGCAAGGGCCGCGGTCATGGCGGCCTGAACCGGTGTCGGCACCATCGACCCGCCGTGCCGCCGCACCTCCAGCAGCCCGGTGACGAGCCTCGGATCCCCGGTGACGAAGCCCGCGCGGTAGCCGGCGAGGTTCGACCGCTTGGACAGCGAGTGCACCGCGAGCAGCCCTTCGTGGGAGCCGCCGCAGACATCCGGATGCAGCACCGAGACAGGCCGGGCCTCCCAGCCCAGCTCGATGTAGCACTCGTCGCTGGCGACGACGATGCCGCGCTCGCGGGCCCAGCCCACGACCGCCCGCATCTCGTCCACGGTCAGCACCCGGCCGGAGGGGTTGGCCGGAGTGTTCAGCCAGACCAGCGCCACACCGTCCACCGGGCCGAGCACCGGCTCGCAACGGGCGAGCAGGGCACCGACCTCGTAGGTCGGATAGGCCGGTGCCGGTATCCAGACGCGGTCGCCCGGCCCGAGCCCGAGCTGGCTCGGCAGCTGCGCGACCAGCTCCTTCGTCCCGATCACCGGCAGGACGCTGTCGGGCTCGACGATCACCCCGAGCCGGCGCGCCAGCCAGCCCGCGGCCGCGTCCCGCAACTCGGGCGTACCCGCGGTGGCCGGATAGCCGGGGGCGTTCGCCGCCGCCGCGAGGGCATGCTGAACCGCGAGCGGGGTCGGGTCCACCGGCGTGCCGACCGACAGGTCGACCATGCCATACGGGTGTGCGCGGGCCTTGCGCGCGAACGGCGCAAGGGCGTCCCAGGGGAAGTCGGGCAGCCGCACCCGGAAGTGATGGGCCTGCCGGAGCGCTCCAGCAGGCCCCGTAGGCCCGGTCAGGACTCGCCCTGCGGCGCCAGCGCGGCGACACCGGGCGGATCGAAGTCGAGCGCGCCCACCTTCGACGCCCCGCCAGGCGAACCGAGCTCCTCAAAGAAGACGGCGTTGGTGTCGGTGAAACCCTTCCACTGATCCGGAACGTCGTCCTCGTAGTAGATGGCTTCGACCGGACAGACGGGCTCACACGCTCCGCAGTCGACGCACTCGTCAGGCTGGATGTACAGCATCCGTCCGCCTTCGTAGATGCAGTCGACCGGGCACTCCTCGATACAGGCCCTGTCCTTGACATCGACGCAGGGCTCCGCGATGACGTAGGTCACCGGTTGTTCCTCCTCGGCTCACGGGCGACTGATTCCCTAGTATCGACCTCGACGGTTCTGTGTCGACAACAAGGGCGTTCGCTTGTCGTGTATGTCGTCCGTATCACTCCTGCTGACGTCGGCGCCAGGGTTTCCGTCCGCCGGCGGGTCGCCGGTCCGCTGCCACTGACCGACGTCGTCGGGCAGCTGCTGTCCTGGACCGACCGATGTCTGACGATACGGACCAGAGACGGTTCCATCGTGAAGGTCGCGGAAACAGATCTCGTTGCCGGCCGGAGGGTGCCGCCGCGGCCGGTCCGCCCAGCGGCCGCTGGGCAGTGCGGCGCCGGGCAGTGCAACGCTGGGCATACGGAGGCGAATCCGCAATGAGTGCCCGAACACGACGCCAATTCGCCGACATCGTCCGCCGGGATCCGGTCGATGTCGCGCTGGCCTGCCTGCTGATCGCGGCGGAGGTCGAACCAGGCCTCGACCCAGCCCGCGAGCTGGCCCGGTTCGACGCCCTCGCCACGGACGCCGGTCGCCTTCTCGACATCGCGCCGGACGAGCTGGGCACCGCAACGGACGAACTGGGCACCGCGGCGGACGAGCGACCCGCCACCCGGCGCACACTCGCCGGGCTGGACGTGCGTGCCGCCGCCGAGATCCTGCGGGAGGCGCTGGGAACGCGGGCCGGCTTCCACGGTGACCCCGGCAGCTCCGACAGCCTGCACGCCTGCCTGCTCACGTCGGTGCTCCGGCGTCGGCACGGCCTGCCGATCATGCTGTCGATCGTGTGGATGGAGGTCGCCCACCGCCTCGGCGTCCCCGCGTACCCGATCGGCCTGCCCGGCCATGTCATCGTCGGTGTCGGCGCGCCGGACCGGCACGTCCTGGTCGACCCGTTCGCCGGCGGCCGGCTGATCACCGTACACGAGGCCGCGGAGAAGGTCCGTTCCGCCGGGGTGGCGTTCACCCGTTCGCAGCTCAAGCCGATGGACCCGACCGGCCTGCTCATGCGGGTACTGGGCAACATCCGGATCTGGGCGGCACGGACGGAGGCCATCGCGACGCGGCTGTGGGCCGTCGAGCTGTCCCTGTTGCTGCCGCGCCATCCCACTCACCTGCTCCGGGAGCGCGGGGAACTACGTGCCCGCCGCGGTGACTTCATCGGCGGCGCGGCGGATCTCACGACTTTCGCCGACGTGGTCGCCGCCCTGGAGCCGGCCGCGGCCGGCGCGGCCCGTGAAGCGGCACACGCCGCCCGTGCCCGCTTGAACTGACGCCGGTCAGTCAGCGGCGAGCTCCCGGTACATCCCCCGGTAGAACAGCAGGGGAGGCGCATCCCGGCTGGATCCGTCCAGTGCCACGACTTCACCGAGCAGCAGGGTGTGATCACCGCCCTCGTAGGTGAGGACCGTACGGCACTCGAACGCCGCGAGCGCGTCCGTCAGCAGAACCACGCCGGTCGCGGCTCCGATGGAATGCTTCCAGCTCTCGAAGAGGGTCCGTGCGTCGTGCCGGTCCTGGCTGGCGAAGAAGCGGGACGCCTCCCGCATGTCCGCGGCAAGGACGGAGACGCCCCACACGCCCGCGCCGAGGACCGGCGTGTGGAAACGGGACATCTTGCCAACGCTGACCAGCACCAGCAACGGGTCGAGTGACACGGAGGTGAACGAGTTCGCGGTAATCGCGAACGGCTGGTCCTCGAAAACAGTGGTGATGACCGTGACACCTGTTGCGAAACGCCCGACCGCCCGGCGGAAGGCGTCCGGATCGACGGCCACGCGGACACGCTACTCCCGCGCCGGTTTGCCGAGGCACTCCCGACCTGCTCGTGACAACGACCACATCTCCTCTTGGCCAGCCACGGCTTCATCCCCGGTTGTGGCGGCCCTTCAGCGCCCGGGACGACGGTGGTCCGAGCCCTGGGCCGGCGGACGCTGATCCGGGTGCGGACCGGAGGCAGAACCGCGCGGACCGGTCGCCAGCGTCGCGGACAGGCCGCGACGGGGCGAGCCGAGCATCGCCACGACGACCGGAGCGATCGCACCGACGACCAGAAACAGGTACCCGGCGGTGCCCGCCGTCAGGAGAAGATCACCTTCAGGACGCGCGACGCCAAAACACAGCACGATCGGGATCCAGCCCACAGCAACGATCATGGCCCCGAGGCGGGTGCCGGTGAACCAGCGCACCAGCAGCGCCGCGGCGGTGTTTCCGGCCAGCGCGAAGGCAACTCCGACCGACAGCAGGACCCCGCCGGGCCGGGGGCCCACCGGAACGAGGAACACACCGTAGAAGCCGAGCGCAAGACCGACCAGCCAACCGAACACGTAGGCCGACCCCAGGAAAGCCCGAGACGGTTCAGCGCCTGCGCCTGCGCCGCTGCCGCTGTCGCTGCCGCTGACCGCGTTCACGTCCCTGCCCACATCGGTGGCTGTCGCCGTGACCGAGGCCGCCGGAGGCGGCTGACACGAATGATCATGCATCGTCGAACCGGGCATGGGTCGAGATTAAGAGCGACCGGCAATAGGGGACGCGGCGTCGCGGGGCTGGGGCACCCACCTCGCCGCGTTGTCGTCGGTCGCCACCCAACACCTCCGGTGGCTCCCTCCGCCGCCTCGCGACGCACGCATCCCAGCCCCGCTCCTTGGCCCACTCCCCTGTTACCGATCACTCAGAGATCGAGCCCGGCGAAGAGGTCGGTCTCGCGCCCGTTCGGGCCGCCGGCCGGTCCGCGCTCACCCCGGGTGAGGATGTAGTGCTCGGTGCCCCATGCCCGGTGGCCGATGCCGTCGGCCAGGACGAAGAAGAAACCGTCCGTCGTCATCTGGGTTGCATGCGCTCGCATGGCCGCCACCTTCGCCTCGAAGTGAGCGGGCGAATCGATCTCAGTGGTCACGGCACTGTCCGGCACCGCCATCGGCACGTCATCCGCCGACTGCACACCGTCGAACAGCTCACGCCCGGTACCCGACGAACGGAAGTAGTCGATCCCAGCCTGGATCATCGATCGCGCGACCGCGGTCTGGTACAGCTTCGCGGGCTGCCAGGGCGGCCCGGCATCCGGAGCGAAGGACGGATCCCCCGCCACCTCGAACATCCGCACAGTCAGTTCGTGCGCACGGATGTGGTCGGGATGCCCGTAGCCACCGTTGCTGTCGTAGGTGACCAGTACCTGCGGACGGACCGCACGGACGATCTCAGCCAGCGCGGCCGCCGCCTCGTCGGGATCGGCCCGCCACAGGCAGCGCGGATCGTCGTTCCCAGGAGTGCCCATCATGCCGCTGTCACGCCAGCGGCCCGGCCCGCCGAGGAAGCGATGGTCGGTGACGCCGAGCGCCTCGCACGAGCGCGCCAGCTCACCGATGCGGTACCCGCCGAGCTGGTCGCCCCGGTCGGAGCGCAGATTGATCAGTTCTGGAACGAGCACCTCGCCCATCTCCCCGAGCGTGCACGTGACAAGAGTCACATGGGTCTCCGGGTCGGCGGCGTAGGACGCCATGGTCAGCCCGGTCCCGATCACCTCATCGTCAGGGTGGGCATGCACGAACATCACCCGCCGCGCCGGCAGCTCGATGAAGTCCGGCCCAGACCCGGTCAGCACAGTGGGAGCAGTCACGCCCACGACCCTACGGGGCGCCGCGGACGCGACGGCACCGGAGCCCACCAACCACGCTCCGCGAGGATGAACGGAGATCACCCGAGGAGCGAAGCCAGGCTGGCCCGCCTACCTCACGCACACGACGACAGCCGCCGCACGCTGGCCGAGGTCACGCCCGGCGGCGGGAACGGAGCTTCTCCCGCTCCGCCGCGGTCAGCGCGACCTTGCGCATCCGCACCGGACCGGGCGTGACCTCCACGCACTCGTCCTCCCGGCAGAACTCCAGCGCCTGCTCCAGGGACAGCTGCCGGTGTGGGGTGAGGCGCACCAGCTCGTCCCCGGTGGACGAGCGCATGTTGGTGAGCTTCTTCTCCTTGGTGGGGTTGACGTCCATGTCGTCGGCACGGGAGTTCTCCCCGACGATCATACCTTCGTAGACGTCGGTGGTCGGACCCACGAAGAGGGTGCCGCGCTCGCCCAGGTTGTACAGGGCGTACGCGGTCGCCACGCCAGCACGGTCAGCCACCATCGAACCCGTCGCACGGGTACGGAGTTCCCCGAACCAGGGCTCGTAGGAGTCGAACACGTGGTGCATCAGCCCGGTGCCGCGGGTCTCGGTCAGGAACTCGGTCCGGAAGCCGATGAGCCCGCGGGCCGGCACCTGGTACTCCATCCGGATCCAGCCGGTGCCATGATTGATCATCTGCTCGAGGCGGCCCTTGCGGACCGCCAGCAGCTGGGTGAGCGTCCCGAGGTACTCCTCGGGGGCGTCGATGGTGAGCCGTTCCACCGGTTCGTGCCGCTTCCCGTCGATCTCCCTGGTGACGACCTGCGGCTTACCGACGGTGAGCTCGAAGCCCTCACGGCGCATCAGCTCGACCAGGATCGCCAACGCGAGCTCCCCTCGGCCCTGCACCTCCCAGGTGTCGGGGCGCTCGGTCGGCAGCACCCGGATGGAGACGTTGCCGACCAGTTCGGCATCCAGCCGGTTGCGCAGCAGTCGCGCGGTCAGCTTCGTCCCGGACTTACCGGCCAGCGGGGACGTGTTGATCCCGATGGTCATGCTGATCGACGGCTCGTCGACGGTGATGACGGGCAGCGGCCGCGGGTCCTCGGGGTCGGCCAGCGTTTCGCCGATCATGATATCCGCAATGCCCGCGATGGCGATGATGTCGCCTGGACCGGCCTGCTCGCCCGGCACCCGCTCCAGCGCCTTCGTGACCAGCAGCTCACTGATCTTCACCCGGTCGGTACGGCCGTCCGCGCGGCACAGCATCACGCTCTGCCCACGGCGCAGTGTCCCGTTGTGCACCCGGCACAGCGCGAGCCGGCCGAGGTAGGGGGATGCGTCAAGGTTGGTGACGAGCGCCTGCAAGGGTGCCTGCGGGTCGTAGACCGGCATCGGGACCGACTCAAGCAACACGTCGAACAACGGCTTGAGATCGGGTGAGTCGGGGTTGCCGCCATCATCCGGCCGGTTCAGCGAGGCGCGTCCCGCCTTGGCGTTGCAGTAGACGATCGGGAAGTCGATCTGGCTCTCGTCCGCGTCGAGGTCGAGGAAGAGCTCGTAGGTCGCGTCGACGACCTCGGCGATCCGGGCGTCGGAACGGTCCACCTTGTTGATGACCAGAATGACCGGCTGCCTGGCTTCCAGCGCCTTGCGCAGGACGAACCGGGTCTGCGGCAGCGGGCCCTCGCTCGCGTCGACCAGCAGCACGACCCCGTCGACCATGGACAGGCCACGCTCGACCTCGCCGCCGAAGTCCGCGTGGCCAGGCGTGTCCACAATATTGATCGTGACGTCGCCGTACTGGACCGCGGTGTTCTTCGCGAGAATCGTGATGCCCTTCTCGCGTTCGAGATCCATCGAGTCCATGACGCGATCCGTCGCCTCGGCATGGTCACCGAAGGCGCCGGACTGCCGCAGCATCGCGTCGACGAGGGTTGTCTTGCCATGATCGACGTGGGCAATGATCGCGACGTTGCGCAGATCGGCGCGGACGGACACGGTGGCGGGCTCCGGTACGGACGTGGGGCAGCGGCCCCGAGGCTGGTTGTTACTGGACAGATGGTGCTGACATCGTGACGCCGGACGCGGAACCCGGCCCGACGGGACACCCCGCGCGTCAGGCATGGGCACCAGAAGATCATCCCATTCCCGCTCGCCTCTCAGGGTCTACCCGCCATGGTACGGACCCGCGAGACCTCACATCGAAAATCAACAGAAGGTTTATTTCTCAACACCTTCCGTTAATGTTATCTACCATCCCACAACCCCAGAACACCCGCCGCCAGAGCAACACGAAGATCATTAACTAACGGTAAGTCCGGAGAGAGCCACGCTACGTTATCAAGTTCGTGCGATGCCAGCCATCGCAGCTCCGAATGCGCGATCATATATGGCTCGCCACCGACGATCCGAGCGAACCACACCCGGAGCACCCAGCCGGCCGTGGGCAGCGCGACCTCGCCGAGGAGCGCTCCCACCTCGATGCCCACGCCGAGCTCCTCGCGGCACTCGCGCGCGAGCGCGGTCGCCTCGTCCTCGCCGGGCTCGACCTTGCCACCGGGAAACTCCCAGCCACCGGCGAGCGCGGGAGGATCGCGCCGGCAGCATGCCAGCACGCGGCCCTGCGCGTCGATGAGCGCCGCGGCTACCACAACCCGCCGGCTGCCTGTCGGCTCCATAGCCGCACACACTCTCATGGCGCTGGGTTTCCCCGCGGCAAGGAGGGCGCGCTCACCCAGGTGGGGGTAACACCGAAGTCACCCGACAAACTGAACGGAGGCCATTCCATGCCCACCAGGCTCGACGCGGACCGGCTCGCCGACGCACTCGGCGAACTACCGGGATGGAGCGGTGATACCTCGACAATTGTACGAAAAGTCACCATGGATGATGAGACCGCAGACGAGGTGGTCGAGCGGATCTCGCTCGTGGCGAACACCATGAATCACCATCCCATCGTTGACCGAGCACACGGCGTGACAACCTTCACGGTCTGGACGCATTCCCAGGGCGGCGTCACAGAGCTTGACATCACGCTGGCATCCCGGATCTCCGACGTCCTGCGTCAGCACGGCATCGCGGACCCCAGCAGGTAAGAGCGCCCGGCAACAGGGGTGCGGCGGCACGGCAATCCCTCATGCGCCGCCGCATCTTTCCGACTACTCGTCGTGCCTCCAAGGCTCTGACCTGGGAACCCTCGGCGTCCCCATCAAAACTAGGTGATATGAATTAGCTATTCGCCTTGATCTATCGGGCGTCGGATCCCGGGAAGGTCACCCCAGCGCCATGCTGGATCAGCGTGACAAGACAACCACTGTTCGTGGAGGCCTACTGTGCGGCATCGCATTCCGTTTGGTCAGCGGTCTGCCATGGCCGTCGTCGCCGTTGTGCTGGCGGCAAGCTGCGGCGGCGGTAACGGCGACACACAGAGCGCGTCCGCGAACGCAGCCTGCACAACCCCCGGCATCAGCCCGACCACAGCCAAAGTCGGGCTGGTCTTCCCCTCCTCAGGGCCCGCGGCACCGCAGTTCGCGGACTTCCGGGCCGGCATAGACGCGCGGTTCGGCGTGGCGAACGGCAACGGCGGCGTACATGGCCGCCAGCTCGTCTACGACTGGTCGGACGACAGCTCCGACCCGGCCACGAACCGCGCCGTGACAACCGGGCTCGTCGAAAGATCACAGGTCTTCAGCATCCTCCAGGCCAGCAACGTCGTCTCCGGTTCAGCCGACTACCTGCACAAGAACGGCATACCGGTGGTCGGCTTCTCGGCGGAAACCATCTGGAGCAAGAACGACAACATGTTCACCTGGTCGAACTACCTCACGGACGGCCCGGCACCGACGACATGGGGAACATTCGCGAAGAACCTGGGCGGCCGGAAGGCCGCCGTGCTCCGCATCGCGTTCAGCGAGGCATCGGGCATTTTCGCCCAGAAGATGACGGACAGCCTGAAGGCCGCGGGCATCGACGTGGTCTACACCGACCAGATCTCCGTGACCGGGACGGACCCGTCCATGATCGCCGCAAAGATAAAGAGCTACGGTGTTGACGTGCTCGCCGGCGCGCTGACGGTCGACGCTTTCGCGAGCATTACCAGCGCGGTCAACCGGGCGCAGATACCGCTCAAGGTCTCGATGTCCCCGTCCGGGTACGACCAGGCGGTCCTCATCAAATACGGCGCCCAGCTCGCCAGGACCTACCTGTTCCTGAACGTCGCGCCGTTCGAGGAGAACCTGCCCGCGCACAAGGCGTTCATCGCCGGGATGACGGCGTACGCCCCGCAGCTCCAGCCACCGACCCAGAGCGTCGCCCTCAGCGGCTGGATCACCGCCGACCTGTTCATCCGCGGGCTTCAGGCCGCCGGCTCGTGCCCCACCCGCCAGTCCTTCATCAGCGGGCTGCGAGATGTCCACGACTACGATGCCAACGGTCTGGTGGTACCAGCCTCCGACATGGCCAAGTACCAGAGCGCCTCACCGTGTTACACCTTCGTCCAGATCAACGCCAAGGGCACCGCCTTCGACGTGCAGCAGCCGGCGCCATACTGCGGTCAGTAGCTCGGAGCCGCAGAGCGCCCGGCAACAGGGGCGTGGATCAAGGAACGAGGCTACGGCGTGTTTCGGAAGTCACCGGAGGCATTGGGTGACGACCGAAACACGCCCTGAGGTGGGTGCGCCGCGATGCGGCGGAGAAAGCCACCGCAGGCATTGGGCTCGGCGCGCCCCGGGCAGCCGGTGCGGAACGCGATCACCCGCGCGCTGCCCCAGCCGCGGGAGCGGTACCTGATCAGACGTTGAAACGAAACTCCACGACGTCGCCGTCGGCCATCACGTAGTCCTTGCCCTCGATACGGACACGGCCAGCGGCACGAGCCGCGGTCATCGAACCGGCCGCCATCAGGTCGTCGAACGAGACGACCTCCGCCTTGATGAACCCGCGCTGGAAGTCGGTGTGGATGACGCCCGCGGCCTCCGGCGCGGTCGCGCCGGCCCTGATTGTCCAGGCCCGCGACTCCTTCGGCCCCGCCGTGAGGTAAGTCGCCAGGCCCAGCGTGTGAAAGCCGATCCTGGCCAGCTGGGCCAGGCCGCTCTCGGTCTGCCCCAGGGCCGCCAGCAGCTCGGCGGCGTCGTCGTCGGGGAGCTCGCTCAGCTCGGCCTCGACCTTCGCGCACAAGACCACCGCGTCGGCCGGGGCGACCAGCGCCGCGAGCTCCTTACGCCGGCCGTCGTCGGCGAGGACGTCCTCGTCCACGTTGAACACGTACAGGAAGGGCTTGGCGGTGAGCAGGAACAGCTCACGCAGCGCGGCCCGGTCGACGCCCGGATCGGACGAAAGGGTGCGGCCCGCGTCCAGTACTTCCCGGGCGTGCTTCGCGGCGGCCAGCATGGCCTGCCTGCTCTTGTCGACCCGCGCTTCCTTCTCCAGCCTGGGCAGGCGCGCGTCGATGGTCTGCAGGTCGGCGAGGATCAATTCGGTGTTGATCGTGGCGATGTCGTCAGCCGGATCGACACGGCCGTCAACATGGACGACGTCCGGATCGGAGAAGACACGGACAACCTGGCAGACCGCGTCCGACTCGCGGATGTTGGCGAGGAACTTGTTGCCGAGGCCCTGTCCTTCGGCCGCGCCGCGGACAAGCCCGGCGATGTCGACGAAGCTGACCGCCGCCGGCACCGTACGGGTGCTGTGGAACACCTCAGCCAGCCGGGCCAGCCGGGAGTCCGGAACGCCGACGACTCCGACGTTCGGCTCGATGGTGGCGAACGGGTAGTTCGCGGCTAGGACGTCGTTACGGGTCAACGCGTTGAACAAGGTCGACTTGCCGACGTTGGGTAGTCCGACGATCCCGATCGACAAGCCCATGACGCCGCAGTCTACGGGGCGGGCCGCGGCCGGCGTCCACATACCACTGCCGGACGACGCCCAGAAGATATCGCTGGCATCCCGCCAGGCGCGATCATGGCCGGCGTGAAGCCTGCCGGGTACCGACTGCCGGCGATGCTGCTTGCCGGCCTCCTGTGCGCGGCCACGGGCGTCGCCTGCACGGGCTCCAACGCCAGCCAGCCGCGCCCCA
>NZ_CAKJTR010000013.1:20794-28656 GCF_917627355.1 Protofrankia sp. Cj3
GGCCACCCAATCTCCGGCCACCCAATCTCCAGCCACCCACGTGCCAGCCAGCCAGGCACCAGCCAGCCGGGCGCTGGCGACACGGCGAAGAACCCGCCCGTGATGGCGCGCTGTGTCACGCCAGGCCTGCTCCTGTCCGCCGTGCCGCCAGCCGGCGGTGGTGCCATGGGCCATCAGGGCCTCGTCCTCGTCTTCAGGAACACGACACGGAGCTCCTGCGCGCTCAGCGGCTATCCGGGTGTCGCCGCTCGCGACAGCAGCGGACGCCACCCCGTCGACGCCGCTCGCAGCACCGTCGGCTCCATCTTCCCGAGGACAGCACGATCACGGATCGTCCTGGCGCCGGGCGGCACCGTGTCCGCGGGCCTGGAATGGACCGTCGTCCCGATGGGGCCACGGGACCGTTGCCCGCGGTACGCCGGTCTCGCGGTGACGCCACCGGACGAGACACGCAGTCTGTGGCTGACCAGGCCGCTCAGCTTCTGTGGCGAGTTCCGGATCCATCCGCTGGTATCCGGCACCGACGCTGGCGGCACCGCCCAGTAGCGGCGCGGCGGTCGCGGCGAAAAGCGTCGGAGGCCTGTGATTGCCTATCGGCCATGGACGTCGCGACCACCCTGCTTCTCCTTCTCGGCCTGTTGCTGGGCGGCGCGGGCGGTTTCGCGGCGGGCCGCCGCGCTGGCGACATCCGCCTCGCGGCCCTGGCCTCCGAGCGTGACGCCGCCACCCGCGAGCGTGAACTGCTACGCCAGTCGGAACAGGCCGCGCGGGAGCGGGCAGCGCTGGCCGAGGCTGATGTCGCGGGCATGCGGACGGCGCTGGACTACGAACGGCGATCCGCGACCGAACGCCTGAACCTCGTCGAGCAGAGCCAGCAACGCCTGGCCGAGTCGTTCCAGGCCCTGTCCGCACAGGCGTTGGAGAGCGCGAGCCGCCAGTTTCTCGACCTTGCCTCCGTCCGCCTGCAGGAGGCCGGTACGCGTGCCGCCGGCGACTTCGAGCAGCGCAGGGTGGCCGTCGAGCACCTGATCAGTCCGCTGCGGGAGGTACTCGGGAAGATGGAGCACCGGCTGGCGGACCTGGAAACCGCGCGCATCGAGGCGTACGCGACTCTCGTTGAGCAGGTCCGGGGTGTCCAGCAGGTATCCGAGGGGCTGCGAACGCAGACCGCCGCCCTGGTCACGGCCCTGCGCAAGCCCCAGACTCGCGGGGCCTGGGGGGAGATGCAGCTGCGCCGGGTGGCCGAGGTCGCCGGAATGATCGCCCGCTGCGACTTCACCGAACAGCCCACCATCACCGACGGCGACGGCGTGCGGCGACCGGACATGGTCGTTCACCTGGCGGGCAACCGGAACATCATCGTGGACGCGAAGGTGCCTCTGATCGCCTTCCTTGAGGCTAGCGAGGCCCCGGACGAAACCATCCGCGACCAGCGGCTCAGCGCCCACGCACGGCATCTGCGCGCTCATGTGGACGCGCTCGGGGCGAAGGCGTACTGGCGGCAGTTCTCCGCCAGCCCGGAGTTCGTGGTGCTGTTCGTACCCGCTGAAGCCTTCCTCGCCCCCGCGCTCGAGAAGGACCCAGCGCTGCTGGAGCATGCCGCCAGGAAGAAGGTCGTCATCGCGACGCCGACCACGCTCATCGCAATGCTGCGGACTGTTGCCCACGCGTGGACGCAGGAGGCGCTCACCACCCGCACCCGGGAGATCTTCGAGCTTGGCCGGGACCTGTACACCCGCCTTGGCACCCTCGGCGAGCACGTGGACCGGCTCGGCCGTTCGATCGGCCGGACCGTGACCGACTTCAACGCCGCGGTCGGATCGCTGGAGAGCCGTGTGCTGGTACCGGCACGACAGCTTGCCGCTATGGAGGTGGTGGACAGCGTGCTGGCCACGCCTGCGCGCGTTGAATCCGGTGTACGCGCCCTGTCCGCGGCGGAGCTCGCCGGCCCCGCCGAGGCACCGCCCAGCTCGCGGCTCGTCCGCTGAACGCCACAGACATTGCCGAAAGCACGTGGAGAAACACTGAAAGTAATGTCACTAGCGTTATCACAGGGTGCGACAACTCGCCGGTGACACACGGCCCGGCTCCGGGCGGTACCTTGCCCAAGTGAGCTCGCCGCCGCCTCGCCCGTCGGCCGGTCCCCCCGACCGGGCCGGAGGCCCGACCGGACAGCGCGGACGAATCCCGGCTCGGCGAGGCGGCTCAGGCACGCCTACCGTGGTTACGGGCAGCCGGCGTGGCCTTACCGTGCTCGGAGCCGCTCTCCTGGTCCTCCTGGCCGGAACAGCCGGAGCCGCCATCGATGTGGTCCTGGCCGGCTCCCTGGGCGTGGTGTTCGGCGTTCTGTTCGTCGCCGGTTGCGTCCTGGCCGCCACCCGGGTGCATCCCGACGACCTCCTCGGCATCGTTATCACACCACCGCTCGTTTATGCGCTGATAGCCATCGGTATCGGATTTGCGCATCCGGCCGCCGGCAGCGCTGGTGGTGGAATAAAGAACAAAGTGATCAGCATTAGCTCCGATCTGATTCTTCGAGCCCCCGTGCTTCTCCTTGGGTTCTTTGCCGTCGTACTCATAGCGGTGGTCCGGGCGCGGCATGCCCGGGTCGCCCGGCGCGACCGTCAACGTGCGCTCAAGGCCACGAGGAATCGCCGTCGGCCGAGTGGTTAGGGCGTGCCCGCCGGATGGCGGCCGATGTGGGCCCGGGTATCGATCCGCGTGATTGAAGATTCATCAGGTGCGTCCTGGTTGCGGCAGTAGAAAAATCGCCCGGGAGCCTGGTCGAGGCGCCGTACAGCAAGGCAGCAGGAACGTCGTGGTCAGCTGCCCATGGCCGTCCGGTACCGTTTCCACCGTGCCGAGCAACGCGCCCCGCGAACTTCGGGAACGCCTGACCACATGGTGGGCCACCTGCCGCTGCGGCCATTTTCGTGACCATCACCGACATTACCGGCGCGGCTCGGACTGTGGGCGCTGTTCGTGCCCGGCGTTCTCCCGCGTCCGCTCTCGTCGACGCGGCTGACCGCCGCGGGGGCAGCCCGGACGCGCCGGCCAGTGTACCGCCCTGGGCACAGAAAAGATCATCTGAACGCGGCGGCTGGCACGGGAGGTGCCGGCAGCTCGGCGGACGCGGCCGCCGAGGACAGGTTTTTCTTTGTTTTCTTTATCGCCAGATAGCCAACCAAAGACCTCCGCAACATCTCCGCTGCCCCGCCGCACGCCAGCGGACCACTACTGGAACACAAGAATTCTCAGCATCATTAAACGATAAGTGACCCCGTCACACGCAGCGATGCCAACCTTCGGTGACACTTACACAACCAGTAGTGATGTCATGTGATATGTTCCCCGTGCCGAGATACACACTGTCCGATGATATAGACAGCCAGCAACAAAATGATCGTGGACGGTGCGGAACGTACAGGGGGGCAACGGTGTACGGACGCAAGGCCGAACGTCGACAAGGCTGCTGCCGTACATCAGCTGTCGAATCGGCGGCGCTCGCCCTGTAGGCACCAGCACGATCATCACTTTTCGCGCCGCCAACACCCCCGGAACACCAGCACATGAGACCTGGCACCACGAGCCAAGCCGACCGCGTCGACTCTTCGATCTCAGCTGACGACCTGACGGGCATCCCCCACGACGGCACCGCAGCCAGGGGGCATCGCGGGCGCCCCTGCGGCGTCTGTCGCGTGCCCGAGGCCGAGGCGACGCCCGAAGAGCAGGTCGGCTCCGCCACAACCTTTTCCGCCTGGCCCGAATCGGAGGATACCCGTTGTTCGAGACGTCGCGGCGTCCAGTGGCCCCCCTCTCGGTTAGCATCGTCATTCCAACGCTCAATGAGGCGAAGAACATACCTGGCGTCTTCCGGCGGCTACCGCCCGACGCGGAAATTATCCTGGTGGACGGCCGGTCCACTGACGACACCATCCGTGTCGCCTGCGAAATCCGTCCCGACACAATCGTCGTGCGCCAAACCAGACGTGGTAAAGGGAACGCTCTCGCCTGTGGCTTCGCCGCTTCCACCGGCGATTTCATCGTCATGCTGGACGCCGATGGCTCGGCGGACCCCAGCGAGATCCCTGCCTTCCTCGACGCTCTTCGCAATGGCGCGGACTTCGCCAAGGGAACACGTTTCGCCCACGGCGGCGGAAGCGCCGACATCACCCGCGCCCGGCAGCTGGGAAACCGCGCTCTGTGCTTCCTGGCCAATCGGTTGTTCGGCCAGCGTTTCACCGATCTCTGTTATGGCTACAACGCCTTCTCCCGCACGTGTCTCGCGGCGCTGGGCCTCACACCCGGCCAGCACAACGGAACTCGCCAGTGGGGTGACGGCTTCGAGATCGAGACTTTGATCATGCTGCGAGTCGCCGCGGCCGGCCTGCGCATCACCGAGGTCGGCAGCTTCGAACGCCCTCGCGTGCACGGCGAGTCAAACCTGCGAGCCAGCAGCGACGGCCTGCGGGTACTGCGCACGATCCTGTCCGAACGGCTGCACCGACGCGACCCGCTGATCGGTCAAGCGGCCGGGTGCCACTCCGCGGCATCCGCCGCTCCGCCGGCCACCGCCCTTCCCCGCCAGGCAGACGCCCCAGAGCAGCCGGACCGGGCCGGCAGCGCCTCGGCGACCTACGCATGACGGCCGTCAGCGGACGGCGGACGCAAACGGCGCCAGTTCCGGCGGCCCGCGGCCCGGCCAGTTGGCCAGACCGCGGGCGCGACGAGGAACCGGACGACGCCAGCTGGCCCGCGGCGTGCGCGTCCGTCGTCATCTGTGCCTACACCGAAGAGCGGTGGGCCGATCTGGAGCGGGCCGTGACAAGTCTTTCGGCCCAGACCGTTCCCCCCCACGAAGTCATCGTGGTCATCGACCACAATCCCAGGCTCCACCAGCGCGCGGCTGCCGGTCTGTCCGGCGTCCAGGTCGTGCTCAACAGCGGTCGCAACGGTCTGTCCGGAGCCCGTAACACCGGTATCGCGACCGCCACCGGCGATGTGATCGCCTTTCTCGACGACGATGCCGAGGCTGAACCATCATGGCTGGCAAACCTCCTGGCTCCGTATGCGGACCCGGCCGTCGCCGGTGTCGGCGGGCTGGCCGAGCCGCGCTGGCCGTCGAGCCGCCCGCCTTGGTTCCCACCGGAATTCGACTGGGTGGTCGGCTGTAGCTACCAGGGACTTCCCACTGCCAGCGCACCGGTCCGGAACCCAATCGGTGCCGGCATGTCGTTCCGGCGGATGGTCTTCGACCAGGTGGGCGGTTTCACCGACGGACTCGGCCGGCTCGGGTCCCGGCCGCTGGGCTGCGAGGAAACCGAGCTCGCCATCCGGCTGCGCGCCCATGACCCAACGATGATCATGCTTTACCAACCGCTCGCGCGGGTAAGCCATCGGGTCACCCGGGAGCGTACGACCTGGCGGTACTTCCGGGCCCGTTGCTATGCCGAAGGCCTTTCCAAAGCCGCGGTCGCCCACAGCGTCGGCCGCGATGCGGCACTCGCCAGCGAAAAGGACTACGTGCGCCGCGTGCTCCCCCGGGCGCTGTGCCGCGACCTGGCCACACCGCGGCGCTGGCCGCGTGCGGGCGTCACCGTGGCGGGCCTGGGGATCACCACAGCCGGATATGTCCATGGCCGGTGGTTGCGCTGGCGGCGTCCTGGCAGCCCAGCCCGCCTTCCTGATGAGCCAGCCCGCCTTCCTGATGAGCCGGCCCGCCGTTCTGGTGAGCCGCGCCATCAGCCGCGCGGCTGTCCATCGTCGCTGCCCGCCGCGACGGTGACCGGGCTCGCCCGGGGGCCGGCCGCTCACCTCGCGCATGCGGTCAGTGGCCGGCGAGGCCGTCAGGCGGCCCGAACCGCACCGGCAGCCACGACAGCACGGATCTGGTGCGGGGAGGTGGAACTCACCGAACCGATGGCTCTTCCCGCTGAGCTGCTCGACACCGCCGCCACGCCGTACCGCGAAGCCCGGCTTCTGATCCGCCTGCACGGCACACCGCTCGGCTTCCTGTCCGTCGATCTCGACACGGACGTCCTCGACGACCTGACGCTGCGGGCCATGGCCAGCCGCGACCTCGGCGAGGCCATCCGCGCTCACCTGGGCATCGACGGACTCGACCAGCTGCCGGGTCCGGACCCGGACCCGGAGCCACCGGCGTGCCCGGCACCGGCAGGCCCGCTGGCCGCCGGTCACGCATGCCGCCGGCTGCTCTCGGCCCCCGCGGTGAGCGTTGTGGTCTGCACCCGTGACCGGCCGGCCCAGCTCGCCGCCAGCCTGGTCTCGTTACGCGCGCTCGACTGGCCCTGGCTCGACGTCATCATCGTCGACAACGCCCCGACCGACCCGGCGACCCGAAGCGTGTTCGACGCCCAGGCCGCCGGCGACCCCCGGTTCCGGTACGTGCTGGAGCCACGGCCTGGGCTCTCCCGGGCACGCAACGCGGGCCTGACAGCGGCAAGCAGCACGATCGTCGCCTTCACCGACGACGACGTGACCGTGGACGCCGACTGGATCCGCGGCCTGGTACGCGGCTTCGAGCGCCGGCCCGATGTCGCCTGCGTCACTGGGCTCGTGGCCGCGGCCACCCTGGCAAGCCCGGCGGAACGTTACTTCGACGCCCGGGTGTCATGGGCGACGAACTGCCGGCCGGCGCTGTTCGACCTTGATCGGTCCCGGCGGCCGAGCCCGCTGTACCCCTACAGCGCGGGGGCGTTCGGCACTGGGGCAAACATGGCGTTCCGCCGCGATGTCCTGCTCGCCCTCGGTGGCTTCGACGAGGCGCTCGGCGCCGGCACCGCGTCAGCTGGCGGTGAGGACCTCGACGTCTTCGTCCGCGTGCTGCTTGCCGGGCACGCCCTGGCCTATGAGCCGGCGGCACTCGTCTGGCACAGTCACCGGGCTGAGCTGGACGCGCTGCGCCGGCAGCTTTTTGGCTACGGCACCGGGCTGACCTCGTTCCTCTGCAAATACCTGCTGGACCCAGCCACGGCCCGGGGCCTGCTCGTCGCGGTTCCCGCCGGGATTGGCCATCTGCGGACGACCCGGCGACGGACCGGGCGCGCAGTCACCGCGTCCGCTGGCGGCACGCGCGGGCCGCTGGCCGCTGGTCACCGGCTGGCCGGACCGGCCGCGTTGCCCATGCGTCGGCTCTGGTTGCGCGAACTCGCCGGTATGGCCGCGGGTCCAGCCTGTTATCTGCGGTCCCGCCACCAAGCGGCTCACGACCGGCCGCCAGCGCCAGCATGGCGGTGAACGGATGCCACCGCGGTGGCCGGGATGGCGGCCAGGGCGACAGCCAAGGCGACCACCGGGATGACGGCCCCGACGACGGGCACCGCCCGGCCCCGCTCACCAGTGACACGGCGCCCACCGCATACCCGCCCGCTGGCGGTGAGCCTGGTCCGGCCCGGTCGGCGCCGATGCCAGCCAGCTGTCATCGGCGTGACCTGATGAACACGAGGGCGGATGCATGATCGAACCACGGCGTCGATGCGCGGTGGACTGCGCCCTGCTGGCACTTGCCGCGCTGACCCTGCTGATGGCCCTCAGCGGCACGCACTCACCGGTGCGGGCCGTGCTGGCTGTGCTGGCGGCGGCGCTGCTGCCAGGCGCGGCGGCGCTGACCACCCTGCGCCTTGACGACGCGTTGACGTGGCTCGCGGTCACGGTGAGCGTGAGCCTCGCGATGCTGACCCTGCTGGCGGTGGTCACCGTCGAGGTGGGCTGGTGGAACCCCACGGCGCTGCTGCTCTGCCTTGGGCTGGCCTCCGGTGGGGTGCTCGCCTGGGATCTTCGGCGGGCGCTCGGCGAGCTCTCCGCGACGGCCCCGGATCGGCGCCGGGACCATGAACGGCACC
>NZ_CAKJTR010000013.1:28864-48092 GCF_917627355.1 Protofrankia sp. Cj3
ATGACCGCCAGCCCGCCGATCCATCGGTTGAGCTGGCTGGCGGTCCCGCCGGCAACGGCAGCGGCCGCCCAGGCCTCGGCAGCGGTGCGTGCGCTGGGCAGGCTCGCACCGACCACGGCGGTGGGCATTGCCGGCGTCCTCCTATGGGCCACGTCACTGGGCGACATCCGGGTGGACTCCCTCGGTGACTACGGGCTGCCACCAGCTCTGCCTGTGCGCTGGTACGCCGGACTCGCCCTGGTGGTCGTCGGGTACGCGACCGCGCTCTGCCAGCGGCGGCCGAGCCCGTGGCTGCTCGCCGGTTTCCTCACGGCAACCGTGGTCATCCTCTACGGGACGGTGCCACTGTGCACGGACGTTCCGCACTACCCCTGGGTGTACAAACACATCGGCGTCGTCCGGTACATCGATGTGCACGGCAGTATCGACCCCGGGATCGACATCTACCATCGGTGGCCGGGATTCTTTGCGGTTGCCGCGCTGTTCGGCCAGCTCGCCGGACAGCGGAATCCGGTGACGTACGCGGCCTGGGCCGAGGTTTTCTTTCCGCTTGTCCAGGCAGGAATAGTCGCCGCGACCGCACGGACGCTGACCGGTCGTGCCCGTACCGCCGCCACGGCCGCCTTCCTCTTCGTCATCACCAACTGGGTGGGACAAAGCTATTTCGCGCCGCAGGCATTCGGGCTCACGATGGGGCTCGGTCTGTATCTGGTCGCGCTGCGGTTCCTGACCGGGCCGCGATCATCACACCTGGCCGGGACGCCCCCGGGCCCGGCACGGCGGGCAGCTATAACGATCATATGTGTGCTGCAGGCGGCGGTGGTCGTCAGTCACCAGCTCACCCCCTATCTGCTCGTCGCCGGGATGGGCGCGCTGAGCGCCGCGGGATACGTCCGGCCGCGGTGGCTCACCGCTGTACTGGCCGGGCTCACGCTGGCCTGGCTGGTGCCGAACCTCGGCTACGTCCAGCACACCTTCGGCCTGCTTTCCGGGACGAACCCGGTGGCCAACGCGACGAACGCGCACGTTCACGAGTTCTCCCCGCTGCCCGGGAAAATCTTCAACGCGCGCGCCGGGTACGCGCTGACGGTCTCCGTGGGGCTGCTGGCCGTCATCGGCGCCTGGCGCGATCTGCGCCGGGGTAACCGCGTGGCCGGGATCCCGCTGCTGCTCGCGGTGGTTCCCGTCGGGATCGTGTTCGCTCAGAACTACGGCGGCGAGGCGTCGCTTCGGGTCGTCCTGTTCGCCCTGCCGTTCGCGGCTGTTCTCGGCGCCCTCGCCCTGGAGCCCACCGGCGGCGTGTGGCGCCTGCGCCAGGCGCCGCGGGTCAGCGCCGTCACCGGCGCTCTGGTCGCCATGTTCCTGCCCGCGTTCACCGGACAGGAAGAAATCAACATCATGACTCCGGACACCGTCCGGGCCGCCGACTACTTCGACGCCCACGCCGAAGCCGGGTCGGTGCTTCTTCTCGCCGGCCCCGACTTCCCGCTCAGGTACGGCCCCAGGTACCCGGAATTTCGGGGTCCGAGCAGTGACGACGACCCCAACCTGCTGCACACGGCCGGGTTCCGCCACCGCCAGCTGGGCGCGGCTGACCTCGATGGCGTCGTCGCGGTGCTGCGGCAGTACTCCACGCACGGTTATCTCGCGTTCACAACCTCGCAGGAGGTCTACGCCGAGGTCTTCGGGCTCGCCCCACCGGGAGCGCTGGGCTCCCTGGAGCAGGCGGTCGCGCGTTCGCCACGCTTCCAGGCCTTCTTCACCAGCCCGACTGCCCGCATCTACTCCTACCGGGCAGGCCGATGATGACCGCCGGCGTGCCGGGGCACTCCGGACGCCACCCATACCCCTACCATGATCAGCGACAGCGAGGCCGGCACAGGATGACTCGCGGGAACGCTCGCCCGGCGGATCCGGCGCCGGGAACACGGCCTGCGCAAGCCACTGCCCGGCGCGGCGTCCTCTACCGCAACGGGCTGGCCCTAGTCGTCAACAGTGGAGTGTCCTCCCTGTTGGGAAGCGCGTACTGGATTCTCGCCGCGCGCACCGCCACCCCGGCCACGGTCGGCGCGGCCACCGCCCTGGTCGCGGCGCTCACCGCGCTGTCAACGCTTGCCCAGTTCAGCTTCGGCGGCGCGTTCGCGACGTTCCTCCCAGGCGCCGGGGCATCCGCCCGGCGCCTGGTACTGATCGGATACGGCGTGGCGACCGGTGCGAGCCTGCTGCTGGGCACGGTGTTCGTACTGGTGATCCCCAGGATGAGTCCAGCGCTCGCGGTGCTGGGACGTCCCAGCGCCGCGATCGGCTTCACGCTGGCGGTCGTGCTCTGGTCGATCTTCTCCTTACAGGACAGCGTGTTGACAGGCCTGCGCGCCGCGCTCTGGGTGCCGATCGAAAACGTCGCCTACAGCGCCACCAAGCTGGCGGTGCTCGCGGCGCTGGCCGCGGGCGGGCAGAGCGGCGCACTCAGTCTCTTCGGCTCATGGGCGCTGCCGCCGGTGGTGTTCATCGCGGCTGTCTCCTGGCTGCTGTGGACGCGGCTGCTGCCGCCGTCCCGCCCCACGGGGGGCAGGGCGGCAGGCGAAACGCTGGGCGGGACTACCGAGATGTTTCGCTTCCTGTCCGGTGACGCCGTGGGAATGCTCTTCGCCCAGGTCGCGACGACCTTCCTGCCGGTACTCGTCGTGGTCAGGATGGGCTCGACGGCCGGCGGCGCGTTCGGCATCGCCTGGATGCTGACGGTATCGGTCGATCTGATCACCATCGGGATGGGGATCTCGCTGACGGTCGAGGGTGCCCAGCCCGGTGCCAACGTCGACGCCCTGCACACGGCCGTCCTGCGCCGGGTTCTCCCGGTCGTCGCGGCGGTCGGTGCCGCCGGCATCGCCGCGGCTCCAGCGATCCTGAAAATCTTCGGGACGACCTACGCCGAGCAGGCCACCACCCTGCTGCGTCTGCTGCTGCTCGGCGGTATGGCCCGCGCGGTGACGGTACTGGCCGTCTGTGCGGCGCGGGCACGGCGGCAGGCCGGCCGGATCGTCGTCCTGCAGGCCATCCCCGCGATGATCATAACCGTAGGTGTCTGGCAGTTCGCCCAGCCGCTTGGGCTGCCCGGTGTCGGTCTCGCCTGGGTTGCGGGGCAGAGCGTCACGGCGATGATCGCCATCATGCTCAGCCGCCCCGCGCTGAGAGTGCGTCTGAACAGTGGCCACAACACCAGCAATCACAACGGCGGTGGCCATAACGACGGTGGCCACAACGACGGTGGCCACAACAGCGACGTCGCTGTGCCCGCGTCCGTAACAGCGGAATCCATAACGACGGAAAAGAGAGGAGCTTTCATGCGTATGGCCGGTCGTGACCGTGCCTGGATAGGCCGGCGGCACATCATGCTCGCCGGCCCGGCCGACATGCCGGACGTGGCCGCGGTCAGGGTGGCCGCGGAACAACTGTTCACCATGAAACCCGGCCACCGGCTGTTCCGTACGCTCGACCCGAGCTCGACACGGTGGCGGCCGACCCCGACCGCCGAGATACGCCGGCACTGCGTGACGATGATTGTCCCGATGGACGATCCCGACCCGGACGACCTCACCGGCCATATCGAACGCCTCTACGCATCCGCTGTGCCGACCCTGCCGTTCCAGCTCTATGTCGGACGCCGGTACGCGGCATTGTCGATAGCCCACTGTCTCGGCGACGGCTGGTTGAGTACGAACGCCTTCCCCGACCTGCTGCGCGCCGGCCTCGACGGCGACCCACCGGTAGCGCTGACCAGGGACGAGACGGTGCTGCCGCTGCTACGCGCACTCATCCACTTCTGCGGTCGTGATCCGCGCCGCCTGCTGGCGATGCTGCGCGGTCCGCGGCCGAGCGGACCACCGGCGGCACCGCCGCGGTCCAGGCGCGCAGCCGGTGGCCCACCGCCCGCATCCACCGCGCGGGCACCGGCCGCAACATCCACAACCACGACATCCACAGCCGCAACATCCACGGCCGCTCCGAGCCGGCCGGCTGCGCCGGCGCTGGCGGTTGTCGCACGGCACAGCCCCGTGTCGACGCTGGCGGATATCCGGGAGTGGCGCGATGCCCACGCCCCCGGCTCGACCAGCGCCGCCGTCATGTTCGCCGCGGCCCGGGTCGCGTTCGACCGCTGCGGGCTGGGCACACCCGCCAGCGCGGGCCTGTTCACACTGGTTGACAACCGGCGTTTCCTGCCGGCCGACGCAAACGTCGCGGGCAACTTCGCGGTGGGTCTGCGCATGTTCCCGGTCGATCCGGTCGATCCGGTCGCCATCAGCCGGGCACTGCGCGAAACGGTTGCCTCTGGCCGGCCGCTGGCCACGCTGTGTCTCATTGCCGCCCGCGGCTACCGACGGCGGCTGCCGTCGGCAGCACCACCGCGGGCCGGCGTCCATCCACCGCCGCACCCGTGCCTGGTGCTCAACCATCTGGGCCGGGTGCCGCGCTTCGAACGGCTTGGCTGGGTCGATGGTCCGCCGGGCACGGATCCCGGTACGGACACGCCTCAGCTGTACTCGGCGTCCACACCCGGAGACAACGACGTCATCTCTGTGAAGTTCGTCGAGCTGCGCGGCGCGCTGTCGATCACCGCGGCCTTCCATCCGGCCAGCTTCTCCCGGGCCGCCGTGGCCGCCGCGATCGGCCTGCTGTGCACTGACCCGCTCGATCTGCTGACCTCCCCGGGGCCGGCCGGCACAGACACATCGCCGGAACCGGGGCCAGCGCCCACGTCGGAGCCCACGTCGGAGCCCACGTCAGAGCCCACGTCAGAGCCCACGTCAGAGCCCACGTCAGAGGCGGTGCCGGGGCCGGCGGCGTCAGGAGCGGACCGGTGAGCACGCCCACGGCCGTGACGGACACATCGGCAAGGATGCCGCGGGAACCAGCCCGCTGCCGGTTGTTGGTTGTCGAGCAGGGCGAGGGACTATGGGGCGCACAGCGCTATCTGCTGCGGCTCGCGCCGCTGCTCCGCGACCGTGGGGTCGAACAGATCCTCGCGGCGCCCGCCGGCAGCGCCACGGCCGAGGCATGGCGGGCGGCCGGGCTGTTGCACGTCATGCTGCCCGCACCCGACGATCGCGGGATACGCGCGCCGGATGGCCAGCTCAGCCCCGTCGGCGCGGTCCGGGAGTTCGGACGGACCGCCATGCTCGCCCGACGCACGGCGGCACTCGTCCGCCTCCTTGACGTGGACGCAGTACACGCGAACAGCCACTGGTCGCATCTGCAGTGCGTGCTGGCGGGCCGGCTGACGAACCGGCCGGTCGTCCTGCACCTGCATGAGGAGAACGAACCGGATCTGATCGGCCGGCTGCGGGGGCTGGCGGTGCGCGGCGCGCAGGCGTCGGTGGCGGTCAGCGACGCGGTGGCGGCGTCATTGCCACCCGCGGCAGCCCGCCGTACCCAGGTGATCCGCAACGGGGTCGACACGGACGCGCTGCGGCCGGGACCCGCCGATCCCGCGGTACGCGCCCAGCTGGCGGCCGATCCGTCCGCACCCGTGGTACTGGCGCTGTCCCGGCTCGACCCACGCAAGGGCGTGGACAACGTGATCCGGGCGGTGGCCTCACTGCCCGGACAGTTCGCGCGTGCACAGCTCGCCGTCGCGGGCGCGCCGAGCCTCGATCCGGCACACGCGAGGACGCTACGCGAGCTCGGCGCCAGCCTGCTGGGCGTGCGGATACGCTTCCTCGGCCCACGCACGGATATAGCCGGTCTGCTGCGGGCATGCGACGCGCTGGTGCTCGCGTCCAGTCTGGAAGGCCTGCCGCTGAGCGTTCTGGAAGCGCAGGCATGCGGAACACCGGTGGTCGCATTCCCGACAGCCGGCATCCCAGAGATCGTCACGGACGGTGTGACCGGGCTGCTCGCCCGCGCGGGGGATGTCGACGATCTCACCCGCCGGCTGACCGACCTGCTCGGTAATCCGGGCTATGCCGAGCGGATTTCCATAGCCGCCCGGGCGAACGTGCTCGCTCGGCACACCCTCACCCAGCAGGCTGACAGCCAGGCGGAACTGCTGCGTTCCCTCATGGTGGCTCAGCGGCCCGGCGGCCCAGCCCGACGATCCCGGGTAGCGGTGGCCACCGCTACCCGGGCGTGACACCAGAAAACACCCAGGTGTGACACCAGAAAAGCCAACCGGTGCGATGCGGTCGCGCATTGCACCGGTTGGATCGATCGCACCGTTGGATCGGATGTGCCGATCCAACGGTTCTCCTGGTCCGTCGGTCGGCTAGACCTTGGCCGCGCGCTCCCGGGCCCGGATTTCCCGGCGGAGCTCAGGGGGCAGCGCGAACAGCAGATGCTCCTCGGCCGAAGTCACCTGCTCGACATCGTCGAAACCGCGTTCGGCGAGCCAGGCGACCACCTCGGTGACCAGCTCCTCAGGAACCGAAGCCCCGCTGGTCACACCAATGGTCTCCACCCCGTCGAGCCAGGCCGGATCCACCTGGCTGGCGTCGTCCACCAGGTAGGCGGCAGGCACCCCGTGGTCAAGGGCGACCTCGACCAGGCGTACGGAGTTCGACGAGTTCGGCGACCCGACCACGAGGATCAGCTCGACCTGGCCGGCGATCTCCTTGACCGCGACCTGGCGGTTCTGGGTGGCATAACAGATGTCGGCACTCGGCGGCCCCTGTAGCAGCGGGAACCGCTCACGCAACGCGTGCACCGTGGTCTCGGTCTCGTCGACCGACAGCGTGGTCTGTGAAAGATAGGCAACTCTGGACTCGTCGCGGACCTTGACGGCCGCCGCATCCTCCACGCCGTCGACCAGGTGGATGCGGTCGGGCGCCTGGCCCGTGGTACCGACAACCTCCTCGTGGCCTTCATGGCCGATGAGGAGGATGTCGAAGTCCTCCTTGGCGAATCTGCGTGCCTCGCCGTGCACCTTCGTCACGAGCGGGCACGTGGCGTCGATCGTTCGCAGTTCCCGGGACCTCGCCTCCTCATGGACGGACGGTGCGACACCGTGGGCAGAAAACACCACGGTCGCCCCGGCAGGAACCTCGTCCGTCTCGTCCACAAAGATCGCGCCTTTTGCCTCCAGCGTCTTGACGACGTGGGCATTGTGCACGATCTGCTTGCGTACGTAGACGGGAGCGCCGTACAGCTCCAGCGTCTTCTCGACCGTCAGCACCGCTCGGTCAACACCAGCGCAGTACCCGCGCGGATTGGCCAACAGGATCCGCCCCATGCCCGGAAGTGTACGCGGCCCAGCAGCGGCCGGAGGAGCGAACGATAACCGTCACACGCCGGCAACCTGCCAGGACACCCGAAGCGATTTGTGCATGGATCGACGGTTCACGTCGTTACGGTGGCTCGATGGCACTCACCTCCTCACCGGAGCAGCCGCTGCCGGTCCGCACGATTTCCCGCGCGATCGGGGACTGGGTCAACCGGCTTGGGCGGGTCTGGGTGGAAGGGCAGCTCACCGAGATCGTCCGCCGCCCCGGGCTCGCCACCGTCTTCCTCACGCTGCGCGATCCCGTCGCCGACGTGTCGCTGCGGCTCACCTGCCCGCGGGCCGTCTGTGAGGCGATCGGAGCCGGGCTCGTCGATGGCGCCAGAGTGGTGGTCTGGGGCAAGCCGTCCTTCCACCCCACGCGGGGAACGCTGGCGCTCGCTGTCGTGGAGATCCGCCCACTCGGTGCGGGCGCCCTGCTCGCGCGCCTCGAGCAGCTGCGCGGCGTGCTCGCGGCGGAGGGCCTGTTCGCCGCTGCCCGCAAACGCCGGCTCCCGTTCCTCCCGCAGGCGGTCGGGCTGATCACCGGACGGGCGAGCGCGGCCGAGCGGGACGTGGTCGAGAACGCCCGCCGTCGTTGGCCCGCCGTGCGCATCGTGACCCGGGAAGTGGCGGTCCAGGGGCCGCTCGCCGTTGGACAGGTCATCGACGCGCTGCGTGACCTCGACCGTATCCCCGGCGTGGACGTCATCGTCATCGCCCGGGGCGGTGGGTCGATGGAGGACCTGCTGCCCTTCTCCGACGAGGCGTTGATACGGGCCGTAGCCGCGGCGGGCACCCCGGTGGTATCCGCCATCGGCCACGAGCAGGACGCGCCCCTGCTCGACTTCGTCGCCGACGTCCGCGCGTCCACTCCGACGGACGCGGCGAAACGGATCGTGCCGGACGTGGCCGAACAACACGCCCTGGTCACCGCGTTGCGCGACCGGTCCAGGCGGATCGTCGAACAGCGGCTGAAGCACGAGGAACGCGGACTGGCCGATCTACGCGGCCGTCCCGTGCTGGCCGCGCCCGGCCGCGAACTTGACCGCCAGAGCGAGTCCGTCAACGAGCTACGGTCCCGCGGGCTACGTTGCGTGATGCAGATCCTCGCCGGGGCCGAGCGCGAGCTGGCCCACACATCCGCCCAGCTGCGCGCACTGTCACCGGCCGCGACTTTGGATCGCGGATACGCCCTGGTGCGCCGGACCGCCGACGGCTCCATCGTGCGCGACCCGGCGGGGGTGGACACAGGTGACGAGCTGGCCATCCGGGTTGCCGGTGGCTCCTTCCCCGCGACCGCCGGCGCCCGCGATCCCCAGAGTGTCTAAAGGCTGAGGCCCTCGACGACTCCGGCGAGGTCCGCGCGGATGGCGGCCTTGAGCGCGGTGGGAGCGAACGAGTGGTCGACGGCGGCCACCGCAAGATCAACTACCTGGCGCCGGGTCAGGCCCAGACCGCGCAGCGCATGCAGGTACTCATCGCGCAGTGTGGTGCCGAACATCGGCGGGTCGTCACTGTTGAGGCTGACCGGCAGACCCATTTTGATCATTGTGGACAACGGGTGCCCCGAATAGTCCGCGACGACCCCGGTACGGAGGTTCGATGTCGGGCACACCTCCAGCGGGACGTGCTGTGCCCGCAGGTGGTCGACCAGTACCGGGTCGTCGATGGCGCGGATGCCGTGACCGATGCGTTCGGCGTGCAGATACTCGAGGGAGTCCCAGATCGTGCGCGGCCCAGTGGTCTCGCCGGCATGCGGTACGCGGTGCAGCCCGGCGTCCCGCGCGGCGGTGAACACGTCCGCGAACTGCGACCGGGGCACACCGGCCTCGGACCCGCCCAGCCCGAGCGCGATCACCGACCCACGGTGGCTCAACGCGAACTCGATCGTCGCCTCGGCCGCGGGGCGCAGATCCATCCCGGGCAGGCCTGGGATGTCGGTGACCCACCGCAGCTGGATACCGGTCGCCTCCTCGGCCTCCCGACGGCCCTGCTCGACCCCGTCGAAGACCTCGGCCGCGTCGATACCACGCTGGATGTGCAGGAACGGCGTGAAGGTGATCTCAGCGTACCGGACCCCCTGCGCGGCGAGCCCCAGCGCGGTCTCACGGGCCAGCAGCGCGAAGTCCTCGCCGTCCCGCAGCACGCGGACAGCAGCCAGGTAGACGTCGATGAAATGGTCGAAGTCGCGGAACTCGTAGAACTTCGCCACGCCGTCAGAATCGGTTGGCAGATCGTCGATGCCGTGGCGACGAGCGAGGGTGAGCAGAGTCCGCGGGTGCATCGACCCCTCCAGGTGGACGTGCAGCTCCACCTTGGGCAACGCGTCGACGAACCCCTCGTCGCTGGCCTCGTCGCTGGCCTCGTCACCGCCCGGCCGCCGCCCCGCCACGGCCTCGGAGCTCATGACGCGGTACCAAACCCCGCGTTACCAAACCCCGCATCGCCCGACCCCGGGTCTGCCTGTTCTGTCTGTCGCATGTCCTGAACGATTACGGACATCCGCTTCTCGGTCAAGAACAGATCGCACCGACGGTGACGAGTCAGCCGCGACCTGCTCACCCGGGGCCGAGCGACGTTTCCGCACCGGCGGCGGCCTTTCGTGTTATCGCGGCGGCACGTTGACAGCGCACCCGGCTGTCCGCCAGGGTCGACTCGCGGCCCAGCAAGCGGGATAGTACGGATGATTACGCCTGATGATATCCAAACGTCGGCAACCGCGCGGATGCGGTGGGTCGGCTCCGGTGCCGGTGCCGACTGCGCGCCGGGGGGCTTCGCGCTGGTCAATGACCCGTCCAGGCCGCTGGTGGTGGACTCGTGGCTGATGGATGACGGCCGGGTACGAGCATGGCCGGCGCACCTCGCGCGATTCAGCTCGGCGTGCGCCCGGATGACCGGCCTGCCGGCCGCGCGGTGCGTCGCGTTCATGGTGGCGTCCGTCCGCCAGCTCCCCGCGACGGGCCGCTGGTTCCCGCGCGTCGAACTAGTCATGATCGATGATCGGCCCAGGCTGCAGCTCTGGCCGCGACCCGCCCCCGCCCGCGGCGAAGCGGTGCGGCTCTGGATCTCGCCCACGGCGGATCAGCGTGTCCAGCCCACGGTGAAAGGGGCGGATCTGGGCTATCTCGCGGAACTCCGTCAGGCGGCTGTTCGGGCCGGTGCCGACGAAACGCTGCTCCTCTCCGCCGACGGCCGGGTCCGGGAAGGCACCACAACCAGCGTCCTCTGGTGGCGTGGCAAGACCCTCTGCCTGCCACCGGACACGCCCCACCTCCTCCCGGGAGTCACCTGCGCCGCCATCCTCGGCCTCGCCGCCACCCGTGGTGTCCGTGTCCAGGAAGAGGAGAGCAGGCCGCGGGATCTGGCTGGTCTTGAGGTATGGGCGGTCAATGCCCTGCACGGGATCCGTCCCGTACGAGGCTGGGTCGGCGCGTCGATCGATGCCGGGCCGTCCCGCCGGGAACGCCGGTGGAACACCCTTCTGCGCGATCAGGCGATTCCGCCGAGCGAGTGCGGGACCGCTGCCGAGGCTCCCGTCAACAGGCGATGACCAGCGCCGGCCGCTCCACCAGGATGCCACCAGCCCGATCCCCCGCAACGCGGCTGTGAGCAGCGGACGTCGGCGGACATCGGTCCACGGCATCCGCTGCTCACCCGCGTCAGGTGCCGGGGACCCGGTTGCCGTTCACCGCCGGGTAGGTCCGTCCCTTCCACGCCGCTCCCCGGCCGCGCCAGTGCGCGCGTGCCGAGTCCAGCGTCATCAGTACATACAGGATGGCCACCACAGGCAGAAGCACCGCGTTACGAGCCGACTGGAGATAGTAGCGGATCATGGGGATGTACGTGGCGGTCATCACCGCCCACGCGCCGAGGCCCGCGGCCGCGCTCACGATGGCGGCGGTGCCGCCAGCCCCGGCCGCCAACCCGGCCAGCCCCACCACAGCCGCCAACGGTGGCGCCACGTAGGTCAGCGCGAGGCCCGCGACACTGCCGATGAGCAGTACGGGCGAGTGCCGGAGCTGGGTGTAGGCGCTGCGGGCGACCATCGACCACAGGTCCGCCAGCTGTGGGCACGGCCGGACGCCACGGACGCCGTCCGTGGCCGGGTCGGCGAGTCCCACCCAGATCCGCCCACCGCTGCGTTTGATCGTCCTGGCCAACGAGCAGTCGTCGATGACCGCGCGGGCGATCGAGGCGAGCCCACCGGCATGTTCCAGCGCGCCGCGGCGCAGCAGGATGGCGTGGCCGGCGGCGCCCGCGGTCCGCGTGGCCGGCCTGTTGGTCCGGCGGAACGGGTAAAGCTGCGCGAAGAAGTACACGAACGCGGGGATGAGGAGCCGTTCCCAGCGGGACCGCGCGCGCAGGAACGCCATCAGTGACGTGAGATCAAGCCCGCGGGTGGTGGCATGGTGGACGAGCCGGGCCACCGACTCGGGACCATGAGCGATGTCGGCGTCGGTGAACAGAAGCCATTCGGATTCCGGCGACGAGGCGCGGACGCCCTGCTCCATGGCCCACACCTTGCCCACCCAACCGGCCGGGCGCCCTCCGCCGGTGAGCACCCTCAGCGGGACATGAGCGCCGGCCGACCGGCCGAGCGTCCGGGCTATCTCCCCGGTACCGTCCTCGCTGGCGTCGTCGACAAGGACGACCTGGAGCGGGCCCGGATAGTTCTGACTGAGCAGGGATGGAAGAGTATAGGGGATTATGTCCGCTTCATTGCGGGCAGGAATGATCACAGTCACAGCGGGCCAACCGCCGTTCGGCTCGGCCGCGCCATCCGCTTGGGGGCTGTAGGGATCAAGCCGGGTATCGGTGCGCCAGAACATTCCGTGGCCGCCTGCGAGCACCAGCCAGACGATCAGGGAGCAGACCGCGCACGCCGCCAACATCATCACGATGATCAGCGTCGCAAATCGCGGGACCGATCGCGGGAACCTGGCGAGTGGTGTGTCCAGCCACTCTCCACCGACGACAGTATCGCCAGCGCCGGTGCCAGAGTCCGCGGTCAGGTGATCACACGGTCACGTGTCACGCCCGCGACCACCGGTGGCCCGCCGGCCATGGGACCGTACAGCCACGGCTGACCGCTGTTGGTCATGATTTATCGCGGCTGGCCCGTGCCCAGGCGTCTGGTGGAGCTGGGCCGGTCATCGCGTCGGGGAAGGCACGAGTTCCCGCTCCACGCGCTCGGACACGGCGCGTACCCCGTCGATCCCGGAACGCGGGGAAGGCCGCCCCGGTTCGCCCTGCTGCCGGTCCGCCGGTAAGAACGGTCGGTAACGTCGGTCCGCCCGGTCAACGTCCCCGGTCAATGCCCAGGAGGTATCGGTGTCAGGTTCACAGGACGCGCCACCGGCGCACGAGGCTTCCCCGACGTACGAACGGGCGCGGGCAGAGCTGGAGGAGGTCGTCCACCGGCTGGAGGCCGGCGGCATCACCCTGGAGGAGTCGCTCACGCTGTGGGAACGCGGTGAGGCGCTGACAAGGACGTGCCAGGCCTTCCTCGACGGCGCCCGCGCCCGCCTCGACACGGCCCGGCACACAACCGCACCGGCCAGCGGCGGCCAGTCCGAAGACGCGCAGGCGGACGCCTGACAGCGGCCGCCGTTACCCCGCGGAGCACGCCACCGTGGACGGGTTGGAGCGACCGGTAAAGCGACCGGCAATAGGACTGTCCGGCTCGCGGCGCCCGGTCGGTGCCTCGCGATCCATCCGCCCAGGCGCCGCTCCCTGATCGAACGCCCTATTGCCGGCGCCGGCCGGTCCGCCGACGCCATCAAGATCATTATATCGGCATGTCATGACAGCCGCTGAGGCCCGTCGCTGGGAACACGCAGGGAGGCGGCCAGCGTCCCCAGGTCGGTGAGAGAAGCGCCGCTCCGCCCACCGCCGTCGGAGACGATCAGAATGACGTCACCCACCTGACGGGTCAGCGCCAGGTGGCCGGCATCATCCCGCCGCTCCTGCCACGGCGCCCCCGCCAGGTCAACGGTCCCCGTCACCGGCCGGTCCGCCAGGACCCGTTTGACGGCGTCCCTCGCATTGCCCTGATTGAGCTGTGCGTACGTACGGTTACCCGGACGGTCAACGACGTAACCGATGCGCAGCTCGATCACGTCCGCGCGGGACGCGCCAGGCGGCGCTTGCGTCCGGATCGACGTGGCCTTCCAGTAGCCGGGCAGGCCCGTCGGTTCCGCGACGCCGAACGGTGCCACCCGCGCGAAGGCGGCCAGCGGGGCGGCTGTGTCCACAGCGACCACCGAGTCCGCGTCACCCCTCGGCATGAACAGGGTGAACAGCGCCACACCGGCCATCACCACGCCAAGGGACAGCAGCATGTCCCGGATCGTCTCCTGACCGCGTCTTCGTGCCACCCGTCCATCCTGACGTCCCGCCGCGGGCCCGGCCCGACAGGGCGGTCGATCCGCGCGGCAACGCGTGCCAAATCATTACAAAACCGTGATTTGGGAAACGACATGAGCCAGGTAAGGCGAAAGGGCCGATCAAGCCAGCCGCAAAAAACAACAGAAGGCAAATAAACACATAAGAGCGCCCGGCACGCCCCCTCCGCGCGCCGGGCGCTCTCCTCCCGTAAACAGTTCGACGCACAGCGGGCTGCCAGCGTTGCACCAGGAAGAAGCACAATTCTGTCCACCATCCGACACCCACACCCGGTGTCCGGTACCCGATGAACGCACGACAGTTCCAACCGTCCCGAAAACACCCGAAAAACACCGAAACACCGCATATACGAAAATTCCGGACGCTTCGGCGTGGCGGCCACGGCGCTGGCGGGCGGCTGGACGCGCGTGCAACTACCCTCGGATGCGTGGCAGCAGACAGCACTCTTCCTGATCCTCTCGTCGTCCAGGGGCAGGCCCCCGACCGCAACCTGGCCCTCGAGCTCGTCCGGGTTACCGAGGCGGCCGCGCTCGCCGCCGCCCGATGGGTCGGGCGCGGTGACAAGAACGGCGCGGACCAAGCCGCCGTCGATGCCATGCGGCGGCTCGTCGGCACCGTGTCGATGCGCGGGATCGTCGTCATCGGCGAGGGCGAGAAGGACGAAGCCCCGATGCTCTTCAATGGGGAGGACGTTGGCTCGGGCGAAGGCCCCGAATGCGACGTCGCCGTCGACCCGGTGGACGGCACCACCCTCACCGCCAAGGGAATGAACAATGCGATCGCGGTGATGGCCGTCTCCGAGCGTGGATCCATGTACGACGCGAGTGCCTGCTTCTATATGGAAAAGCTGGTCACAGGCCCCGAAGCCGCCGGCATGGTGGACATCACCGCGCCGGTTGAGGAGAACATCCGTGCCGTCGCCAAAGCCAAGGGCGTGCATCCGCGGGATGTGACCGTTATCGTCCTGGAACGCCCACGCCATGCCGAGCTGATCGAACAGATCCGCGCCGCCGGTGCCCGGGTGAAGCTCATCTCCGACGGGGACGTGGCCGGCGCGGTGATGGCCGCGTCCGCCGACACCGGCGCCGACCTGTTGCTGGGCATTGGCGGCACCCCCGAAGGGATCATTGCCGCATGCGCGGTGGCCTGTATCGGCGGCGTCATCCAGGGACGGCTCTGGCCGCGAGATCCCGACGAACAGCGGAAGGTCTTCGATGCCGGTCATGACCCCAAACGTGTCCTCACCACCCGTGAACTCGTGGACAGCGACAACGTCTTCTTCGTCGCCACCGGCATCACAGACGGCGAGCTGCTGGCCGGGGTCCGGTACCGGCCGGGTGGGGCGAACACGTCGTCCCTGGTCATGCGGTCACGCAGTGGGACGGTCCGCCGGGTCGACAGCCAGCACCAGCTGACCAAGCTCCAGGCCTACTCCACGGTGCCGTTCTGAGCGGGGCGAGGACCCTGCGCGGGCTGGCTACGCCGTTGCCGATCCGGGCGGTCACCGGCACGGCCCGCGTGGTCAACGCGGCGGTCGTTCGCCTGGACAGGCCTGGTCCCCATGGGCGCGCCACCGAGGTCGCCACCCTGCCCGCCGCCGCCCGGCGCTTTGTCCGCCATCCCCGCCCACCGGTGCTGCTGGGCACCGTCGGGAGCCTCGTGGCCGTACGCCTCGCCCGCGGCCGATTCGGGCGAGGCGACGCCCTGATCGCGGTGTCGATGATGGCCGCGCAGCCGTTCGTGGAATGGGCGGTGCATCGGGAGATCCTGCATGCCGAGCCGATCAGCCCGATCGGCCGTGTCTTCTACCAGGCCGCCGGCTGGGGGCACGAGCAGCATCACCGTGACCCGACGAATATGGACACGATGTTCGTACGCCCCCAGGAGGTCCTTGCCGGCGGCACGGCCGCCCTCGCCGCAGCCGTTCACGGATCGCCTCAGGCGGCCACCGCGGCGCTGTGCGCGGCCATGGGCCTGCTCGTCTACGACTGGACCCATTTCCTCATCCACAGCGGCTATCAGCCTCGGAGCCGGATGTACCGACGCCTCTGGCGCAACCATCGCCTGCACCACTTCCGCAACGAGCGTTACTGGCTGGGCGTCACATCCAGGATCGGCGACATCGTGCTGGGAACCAACCCGCCCCGCGACATGGTCCCGATCTCGGCCACCGCGACACACGCGCCTACCCGGTGAGCCGCGGCGGAGCCGTCCATATCCGTACCTGATCGACATACATGGTGACTGTCGCCGGCGTCCGGCTGTTCCGGCACGGGATCGCGCCGGTGCAGCCCTTGTCCAGCTGTAGCGCCAGGTGCATCGCCGACGTCGACGGGATCGGGTTGACCGCGCCCGGAATGGCTGGCGTGGTCACTGTCCACTCTGGCACGCCGTTGAGATAGAAGGTGATCGATCGGGGCAGCCACTCGACCGCGATGGTTTGCCACTGAGTGTAATCACCGGGCAGATAGTGCCACTCAACATGGTTGCGTGGACCGTTGTGGACGAAGCTCGACGCGCCCTGGCGGTTGCCGTTAATTGCCTCCAGCAGGTCGATCTCACCGTCGGTGGGCCAGTTGCCCGACGCCGGCCACAGCAGTATCACCCCCGAGTAGCCATCGCCGCGCTCCACCCGGACGCGGGCCTCCCAACGGCCGTACCGCAGGTTCATCTTGTTCGCGATCCCAGCGCCCAGATCCCGGCCAGCGCTGTCGAAGCCCCCGGTGAGGCGCAGTGCGCCACCCGCGACCGTGGCCCGAGCCACCGATCTGGGGAAAGGTTCCGCGTTCGGCTTGTCGTAGACCCACCAGTTTGTGGGGTCAACGTCCTTGCCGTCGAACCGCTCGACGAACAGCGGCGCGCCCCAGGCATCCGCCGAGGCAGAGCGCGAACCGTCACCAACCGTCGGCCCGCGGCCCGTCGGCGCGCTGCTCGCCGGGCCGCTAGCGAGCAGCGCGCCGTCCGTGCACGCCACGGCAGCGCTGGCGACTACCACCGAAACCGCGATCAGTGGCAGAAGAATGCGGAGTCTGGTGTGCATATGGCGACAACCCAACATCCGGGCGGGACAGCCCTGCGCCGACCCGCACAACCGGCTTTCCTGTCTCCACCGACACTAACACGGAGCGTAATTGATTCATCGCGTAGTACACACGTTTCGTGATGACGATAATCAACTCAAGATCGACGATCGCCATCCGGCCGCTGCGGCCCGCTGCCCGCCAGGCTGGCGCACAGCCGTTTTTGTGCTGCCCAGGAGGGTGCTTACCTGATCGAAATGGCGGGCGCGGGGCGTCGGGCGGGCGCTCCCACAGCTCTCGGGAGGGGCGCACGGCAGCAGGCATCAGGTCCGGTCGAACCTGTCATTCCGGGCACCCGCCAGCAACGCGTCCCACTCCGCTGGAATGCAGAAAAAGACCGGACTCGCGTTGCCCGGATTGGCGTCACGGACAGCCCGGCCACACCGGAAAAAGCCATTTCCCCGCTACTGGCCACAACCACGGAATACCCGGAAAGAAAGCAGTCCTCCCACCATGGGCAGACCTGGTCGACGATTTCTGTTCACCGCGACGAAAAGGTTACGGATACGGAGAAATCGTGCTGCTCCCGGCCGGCTGGGGGCCGCTCCACGGGGATGCCGACACAACCGGGGACGCCGACGCAACCGGGGACGCCGAGGCCATCGCCAGCCGCCCGGCAAGAGCCAGCCGCCTGGCCAGGGGCGGCCCTGTATCGACCGGCGCCCTGTCGACGGGCACCGTCGCTGCCGGCACATTCAGCGGAGCAAGGAGGGCAGTCGACGAACCGTCAGCCCTGGCGGAATCGCCATGTCCACAGGAACTGGTGGTAAATACCACGGTCAAAGCCGCGGAACAAGCCAGCAAACAACGGAGCCTGGAACGCACGACCGCCGCCATCCCACCTGTTCGGGCGGCCGACTCCAGTCGTTACCGCACTCTGTTCCCCGCCGCACCATTTCTTGCGCCGACGCCAACGCTAGCAGCAGCTGACAGCGAAGCCGGGGAGAGTTACACGACGTCCGGAAGGACAGCTGCCGGACAGGTGTTCCGGAACCCGTATCGGCTATCCGAAAAAGTATGATCGAACCGTTTTGGCCAGGGACTGGACGGCAAGAATCGATAGATAATTTGGCCGAAATATGACCGGTCAATGATTCTCACGTGACACGTCCGGTCACGAGCCGGTCAGCCTGGGCAGTCATGATCAATTTTATTGTGATCAATGTCGCATATCCACGGACGCAGCCGTCGCCACCCAAGCTCCCGTACGCCGCGACCCGCCGCGCCGCCGGGCGACAGGCTGCCGGGCAACAGGCCGCGGCTCCAGCCCGTCCAGCCGATCTTCGATCACGCGGCCCGGCCAGGCCCTAACCTCCAGAACGGAAGGCAGCCGTCAAACAGGTAACGACCGGTTGGAGCGGGAACACATGAGCGAGCAGGAGTACCGCATTGAGCACGACTCCATGGGCGAGGTGCGGGTACCGGCCACAGCCAGGTGGCGGGCACAGACCCAGCGTGCGGTTGAGAACTTCCCCGTCTCGGGCCAGCGGGTCTCCCCTGCCCACATAGCCGCGCTCGCACAGATCAAGGCTGCCGCGGCCACCGCCAACGCGGCCCTCGGTGTCCTCGACACGGAGACCGCGGCGGCGATCTCCGCAGCGGCCGCGGAGGTCGCCGCCGGGCGCTGGGACGACCACTTCCCGATCGACGTGTTCCAGACCGGCAGCGGGACGTCATCCAACATGAACACCAACGAGGTGCTGGCGACGCTGGCCACCGAGCGGCTGGGCCGGCCGGTGCACCCCAACGACCACGTCAACGCCTCACAGTCGTCCAACGACGTGTTCCCCTCGTCGATCCACGTCGCCGCGACCCAGGCAATCGTCCGCGACCTCGTGCCCGCGCTCGACCATCTGGCCACATCATTGGAACGCAAGAGCATCGAGTTCGCCGAAGTCGTCAAGTCCGGACGCACCCACCTGATGGACGCGACACCGGTGACCCTCGGGCAGGAGTTCGGCGGGTACGCGGCCGCGGTCCGCTACGGCGTGGAGCGCCTGCACAGCGCGTTGCCGCGGATCGGCGAACTGCCGCTGGGCGGCACCGCCGTGGGCACCGGCATCAACACCCCGCCGGGCTTCGCCGCGGCGGTCATCAAGCAGCTGGTCGCATCCACCGGCCTGCCCCTGTCGGAGGCACGCAACCACTTCGAGGCCCAGGCCTCCCGGGATGCCTTGGTCGAGGCCTCCGGCGTACTACGGGTGATCGCGCTGTCCCTCTACAAGATTGCCAACGACCTGCGGTGGGCTTCGTCGGGCCCACGCGCGGGACTCGGGGAGATCCACCTGCCCGACCTCCAGCCGGGCTCCTCGATCATGCCCGGAAAAGTGAACCCGGTCATTCCCGAGGCGGTGTGCCAGGTTGTCGCGCAGGTCGTCGGCAACGACGCGGCCGTGGCCTTCGGTGGCTCCGCGGGCAACTTCGAGCTGAACGTGATGTTGCCCGTCATCGCGCGAAACCTGCTCGAGTCGATCCACATCCTGTCCACCAT
>NZ_CAKJTR010000014.1:0-925 GCF_917627355.1 Protofrankia sp. Cj3
GTTCTACCTGGGCCGACGACAACGAGGCGAGGCGCCGTCTGGCGCCGGCAGACCTTGGACGAACGTCCGGCGGCGACCACTAAGCCTCTCCAGGGAGTCGATTGCCCGCAATGCCCGGATTAACCGCCGCTGGGCCAGCCCGCCCTCACGCCCAGCGCGAACATCGAGGGTGAAGTCCCGGAACTAGCGCGGGTCACAGATAGTGTCGAGACGGTCAGATCAGCCGTCGTCAGCGCGAGGAAACCGAGGAGCTAACCGTGGGTAATATCGCAGCCCCGAGCCTGGTCGCCCCACAGCTGCGTTCGCCGGGGCAGGGTGGGGTCGGTTTCGACGAACAGGTCTTCAACCGTCTGCTCCGCGAGCGGATCATTTTCCTGGGTTCGGTGGTCGAGGATCAGATCGCCAACGCGATCTGTGCCCAGCTGTTGCTGCTCAACGCCGAGGACCCGAGCCGGGATATTTTCCTCTACATCAACTCTCCCGGTGGATCCGTCAGCGCTGGTATGGCGATCTATGACACGATGCAGTACGTGGAGAACGACGTGGCGACGGTTGCGCTTGGGCTCGCCGCGTCCATGGGACAGTTCCTGCTGTGCGCGGGCGCGTCCGGCAAGCGGTATTCGCTTCCGCATGCGAAGATCATGATGCATCAGCCGTCCGGCGGCATCGGTGGTACCGCCTCCGACATCGCCATCCAGGCCGAGCAGATGCTCTACACCAAGCGGATGATGCAGGAACGGATCGCATTCCACACCGGCCAGCCGATCGAGCAGATCGAGCGGGATTCCGACCGCGACCGCTGGTTCACGGCCGAGGAAGCCAAGGACTACGGGTTCGTCGATCACGTCGTGGCCCAGGCCCGCCAGGTTCCCAGCGAGCGCTCGGTCAGCTAGCCGCGTCCCGCGGACACTCGGCCGACACCGTC
>NZ_CAKJTR010000014.1:1370-2112 GCF_917627355.1 Protofrankia sp. Cj3
GACATCCGGTAACCGACCACCACCCGCCGTCGCGGAGGCACCCACCATGTACCAACCGATCATCGGCCAGAGCTCGAGCGACGCGCTGCCCGTCAGCCATTACGGGATCCCGCGTGTCATCGAGAAGACCAGCCGTGGTGATCTTTACCTTAATCCTTATGAGAAGCTGCTGCGGGAACGTATCGTTTTCCTCGGTATCCCGATCGATGACCTTTCCGCGAACGACGTGATGGCGCAGCTGCTTTTCCTGGAGTCCGAGGACCCCGACCGGGATATTTCGATCTATATAAACTCACCGGGTGGATCGTTCACCTCGTTGACCGCTATTTACGACACGATGCAGTTTGTCCGCCCGGACATCCAGACGATCTGCATGGGCCAGGCGGCATCCGCGGCCGCGGTGCTGCTCACAGCGGGGACACCGGGGAAGCGTTTCGCGCTGGAGAACAGCCGTATCCTGCTGCACCAGCCCTCTGGGCAGGGCGAGGGACAGTCCAGCGACATCGAGATTCAGGCCAGGGAGATCCTGCGGATGCGCTCCCTGCTGGAGCGGATGCTCGCCAGGCACACCAGGCACACCGAGGAAGAGATCCGTCGGGACATCGAGCGGGACAAGATTTTCAGCGCGGCCGAGGCGCAGGAGTACGGGTTGATCGACGAGGTCATCCGGACCCGCAAGTCGTCGCAGCTGTTGGCGGCGCCGGCAGCGGGCCGTTAGCAGCAGGGACTGGGGGGGTCCGGT
>NZ_CAKJTR010000014.1:2666-18634 GCF_917627355.1 Protofrankia sp. Cj3
TTCCGCGTCGCCGGAGGCCGGGCCGGGTGCCCCGTCAGCGTTGTGCAAAGGCCCTGTCCGGACGGCACGGACGCGTGATGATCTGCCCGATGACCGTGACTGACCTACACGAGCCGCACGATAGGGCTCTCACTGGACGGCTTCAGGGGGTACGGTCCCCACGGGGAGGCGGACAGCCAGCTCAAAGCCGTCGGCGTCAGGGCACAGCCATCGGTGGCGGGTAGACGCGGATGCGGATACACAGCCCAAAGCCGCTGGCGTCATGGCGCGGCCGCTGCCGGCGGAGGGCAGGATAGTAACAGACAGGCGACGACCGGGCGGCTTAGCCGCCCCTGACCTGCAGGCGACACCATCGTCTGGACGAAGGGACTGAGTCCTCGGTGGCACGCATAGGTGACGGCGGTGATCTGCTCAAGTGCTCGTTCTGCGGCAAGTCCCAGAAGCAGGTGAAGAAGCTCATCGCCGGGCCCGGCGTCTACATCTGCGACGAGTGCATCGATCTCTGTAACGAGATCATTGAAGAGGAGCTGTCGGAGTCCTCGGATCTCAAGTGGGACGAGCTGCCGAAGCCGCGCGAGATCTACGAGTTCCTGGACGGCTACGTGGTTGGTCAGGAACAGGCCAAGAAGACCCTGTCGGTTGCTGTCTACAACCATTACAAGCGAGTCCAGGTGGGTGGTGGCGCGGGTAGCGACGCCAAGGGCGATGTTGAACTGGCGAAGAGCAACATCCTTCTGCTGGGCCCCACCGGATGCGGCAAGACGCTGCTGGCGCAGACCTTGGCCCGGATGCTCAACGTCCCGTTCGCGATCGCCGACGCGACCGCGCTCACCGAGGCCGGTTATGTCGGTGAAGACGTTGAGAACATTCTGCTCAAACTCATCCAGGCCGCCGACTATGATGTCAAAAAAGCCGAGACCGGCATCATTTATATTGATGAGGTCGACAAGATCGCGCGTAAGTCGGAGAATCCGAGTATCACCCGGGATGTCTCTGGCGAGGGTGTCCAGCAGGCGCTGTTGAAGATACTGGAGGGAACGACCGCGAGCGTTCCGCCGCAGGGCGGCCGCAAGCATCCGCATCAGGAGTTCATCCAGATCGATACTACGAACGTCCTGTTCATCGTCGGTGGGGCTTTTGCCGGGCTTGATCGGATAATCGATTCACGGATCGGTAAGAAATCGCTTGGATTCCGCGCGGTCCTGCACGGCAAGGATGATCCGGATATTCCCAACGTCTTCACCGACGTCATGCCCGAGGATCTGCTCAAGTACGGCATGATTCCCGAGTTCATCGGTCGGCTGCCAGTGATCACCAGTGTGTCCAGCCTCGATCGGGAGGCGCTCATCCGCATCCTCACCGAGCCGAAGAACGCCTTGGTCCGGCAGTACAAGAAGTTGTTTGAGCTGGATAATGTTGATCTTGATTTTACGGGTGACGCCCTGGATGCGATCGCGGACCAGGCGATACTGCGGGGAACCGGCGCCCGCGGGCTACGGGCGATCATGGAGGAGGTCCTGCTGTCGGTCATGTACGACATACCGAGCCGCAAGGACGTCGCCCGGGCGGTGGTGACCCGCGAGGTCGTTCTTGAGCACGTCAACCCGACGCTCGTGCCGCGTGACGTCGCCGCATCCAAGCGGAGTCCCCGCCAGGAGAAGTCGGCCTGATGAGCAGCCGGCCTGGCATCCCGGCGGACGCCGACGCCGACACAGCCGGGCTCGCCCGGGTGGAGAAGGCGCTGACCGAACGCTTCCCGCACCGGATGCTGCCCGATCTGGACCGTATGCGCGATCTCGTCGATCTGCTGGGCCAGCCACAGCGTGCCTACCCCTCGATCCACCTGACGGGGACCAACGGCAAGACCTCCACCGCCCGCATGGTGGATTCGTTGCTGTGCGCCTTCGGGATCAGACCCGGCCGTTATACCTCCCCGCATCTGGAGAGCGTGACCGAACGTATCTGCCTGGCCGGTCGCCCCGCGCCCGCAGCCACCTTCACCCAGGCGTACGACGACGTCATCCCCTACGTTGAGCTCGTTGACAGCAGGCATCCCGAACGGGTCACCTTCTTCGAGCTGCTGACCGCGATGGCGTTCGCCGCCTTCGCCGACGCGCCGGTCGATGTCGGTGTCATCGAGGTTGGTATGGGCGGGAGCTGGGACGCGACCAACGTCCTGGATGCCGGGGTGGCAGTGGTGACCCCGATCTCCCTCGACCATCGGGAGCTCGGTGCCACGCCTGGCGCGGTCGCGGGGGAGAAGGCCGGCATCATTCACGCCGGTGCGCTCGTCGTGCTTGCCCAGCAGCCGTTGGAAGCGGCGGAGGTGCTGTTGCGCCGAGCCGGTGAGGTCGGCGCGACGGTGGCACGCGAGGGACTGGAATTCGGGGTCCTCGACCGTGATATCGCCGTTGGTGGCCAGTTGGTTGCCATCCGTGGGCTCGGCGGTGTCTATGAGGACCTGTTGCTGCCCCTGCACGGCGCGCATCAGGCTCACAACGCCGCATGCGCGCTCGCGGCGGTTGAGGGGTTCCTCGGCGGCGGCCGTGAGATTCTCGACATCGACGCCGTACGCGCTGGGTTTGCGCAGGCTGACTCGCCGGGCCGGCTGGAAGTCGTCCGGCGCTCGCCAACGGTCCTGCTCGACGGCGCGCACAACGTCGCGGGCGCGCATGCGCTCGTCGCCGCGCTGGAGGAGGCCTTCAGCTTCGATCATCTGGTCGGTGTCGTGGGGATACTCGCGGACAAGGACGCCGCCGGCATTCTGGCCGCGCTGGAGCCGGTGTTGCACGCCGTGGTCATCACTCAGAGTGGGTCGTCGCGGGCAATGCCGTTGGATGACCTTGCCGCGATCGCCGTGGATCTGTTCGGTGCCGACCGGGTGGAGGTTGCCTCGCGTCTCGATGACGCTCTCGACGCGGGTGTCCGGCTGGCGGAGGAGGACTCGCATCTCGCCGGTACCGCGGTGTTGGTGACCGGTTCACTTGTGACGGTGGGAGAGGCTCGCCGCCTTCTGCGTCGCTGACGGGTAGGTTGCAACTGTGCCAAAGGCCGCGTGATCGTGTCCTTTCGCGCTGTCGGAGGCGTGAGGGCTGTGTGACTGTGCCAACGGTGGCTCGATCATGGTTTTTTCATGCAGCCGAGGGGCATGAAGATCGTGTAACCGGGTCAACGGCGGTGCGATCGTTCCTCCCGTGCCGCCCGCGGCTGCATGGCTCTGGTCCCACACCTGCCCATCTGAGTGAGTAGAAGGAGTTCCGTGTCAGTCGAACGCACACTCGTGCTGGTCAAGCCCGACGGCGTGAGCCGTGGCCTCGTCGGTGAGGTCGTTGGTCGGCTGGAGCGCAAGGGTCTGGCCTTGGTCGCGCTTGAGCTGCGCAGGCTGGAGCGCTCGGTGGCCGAGGTCCACTACGCCGAGCACGCGGCCAAGCCGTTTTTTGGCGAGCTGGTCGACTTCATCGTTTCCAGCCCGTTGGTCGCGTTGGTTGTCCAGGGGCCGCGGGCGATCGAGGCGGTGCGCGGCCTGATCGGCGCCACCGACCCGGTCAAGGCGGCTCCGGGATCCCTGCGTGGCGACCATGCTCTGGAGATCGGACAGAACCTCGTCCATGGTTCCGACTCGCCGGAGTCCGCCAAGCGTGAGATCGACTTGTTCTTCCCCGGGTTGATCTGATTATTTCTGACTGGTCCGGCATCGAAGGCCAGGGCGGCTTGCCCTATGGCCGACGGTGCCGGACCGTTTGCCCGGATGGTCGAATTCGCCAGTCCAGGCGGCATCTCCAGTCGCCTCAGGTAGCATGCTTGTGACTCCGGGTGTTAGAACTGGTTGTACGGGTTGAGGTTGGCCGGCAGGTTGACCCGGCCTGGCGTGCGGACCGTCGCGCGTCATGGATCTCCTACCGGGACGGCAGGCTCGGTTGGCCCGGATTAGGCTTTTGTCGTCTGTTGGAGCGGCTTCTACTGGATTGCCGGACTACCTGGATGGAGCTCATCGGAGAAGCAGTGGATACGCCCTCGTTACGGACACCGCCTGCCCTACAACTCCAGCACGCCCAGCGTGCGCACCCAGACCGCACACCCGGGAAGGCCGGCATCCGACGATGTCCAGTTCGTTGTCGTTCCTAGGCCGTGACATGGCCGTCGACCTTGGCACCGCCAACACGCTCGTCTACGTGCGTGGTCGCGGGATCGTGCTGAACGAGCCCAGCGTGGTAGCGATCAATACCACCACCACGGGGATCCTCGCGGTCGGCACCGAGGCGAAACGGATGATCGGCCGTACTCCCGGCAATGTCGTCGCGATCCGCCCGCTCAAGGACGGCGTGATCGCCGACTTCGACACGACCGAGCGCATGCTGCGCTATTTTATTCAAAAGGTTCACCGACGGCGGCACTTCGCCAAACCGCGGCTGGTCGTGTGTGTCCCGTCTGGGATCACCGGGGTCGAGCAGCGGGCTGTGAAGGACGCCGGCTATCAGGCTGGTGCCCGAAAGGTCTATATCATCGAGGAGCCGATGGCGGCGGCCATCGGAGCCGGGCTGCCCGTCCACGAACCCACCGGGAATATGGTGGTCGACATCGGCGGTGGAACCACCGAGGTGGCGGTCATCTCCTTGGGTGGGATCGTGACGAGCCAGTCCATCCGGACGGCCGGGGATGAGCTTGACACTGCGATCATCTCCTACGTCAAGAAGGAGTACTCGCTCATGCTCGGGGAGCGGACCGCGGAAGAGATCAAAATGGCGATCGGCTCCGCGCACAAGATGTCGGACGAGCCCAGCGCGGAGATCCGCGGCCGAGATCTGGTCTCCGGCCTGCCCAAGACCATCGTCGTTACCGCCGAGGAGATCCGTAAAGCCATCGAGGAGCCGGTGAACGCGGTGATCGACGCGGTCAAGGTCACCCTTGACAAGTGCCCACCGGAGTTGTCCGGCGACATCATGGACCGCGGCATCGTGCTGACCGGTGGGGGAGCGCTGCTGCGCGGTCTGGACGAGCGCCTCCGCCATGAGACCGGGATGCCGATCCATATCGCGGACAACCCGTTGCACTCGGTCGCGATGGGTTCTGGTAAGTGCGTCGAGGAGTTCGAAGCGTTGCAGCAGGTGCTTATATCCGAGCCCCGCCGCTGATCTGATCGTGCCGAGTGGGATGTCGATCGCTGGGGATACGGGCCGACGGCTCGCTCACCTCGTGAACTGACGACGTTTCGGGCTGGCGCCGCCGGGCACCGCGGTACCCGTACCGGCCGCCGTGGATGGGCATCGTCGTGACTGGGCGTTGCCAGGTATGGGAGGCCGGCGGTGGGACGCGAAAACCGGCGCTCCCGCATGGTCGTCATTGGCCTGCTGATCACGGCGTTCATCCTGATCACAGTCGATTACCGCTCGAGCGGCAGTTCGGCCGGCCCGCGGGGCGCGTTGCGGGGCGTGTTCGCGACCCTTGAGGGCGGTGTGAGCGCCGTCGCCCGTCCCATCGGACGGACGGCGTCCTCGTTGACGCACCCCAATCGTTACCAGCGGCGCGCGGACACACTCGCGGCGGAGAACGCCGAGCTCAAACGCCAGTTGGCGGATGACGCCGAGGTGCGGCGGCAGGCCGCCGCCCTGGGTAACCTGCGCCTGCTCGCGGACCGGGGACAATACACGATCATCGCGGCAAGGGTGATTGCGATCGGCGACATCACCGGGACGGACTGGTCCGTGACGGTCAACGCCGGCAGCGCGGACGGCGTGGTGCCGGACAGGCTGGTGCTCGACAGCGACGGGCTCGTCGGGACGGTGCTGTCCTCGACCGCCCACACGGCGGTCGTCCGTCTTGCCTGCGATCCAGCGAGTCACATCGGCGCTCGTCTGGAGGGCACCCGGCTGCTCGGCGCGGTTGCCGGCGCGGGTAGCCCGGACGCCTTGACATTCACCCTCTACGACGCTACGCGCCAGGTGAAGGTGGGCGACCGCCTGGTTTCCTTCGGCAGCGCCGACTACGTCGGCGGGGTACCGATCGGCATGGTCACAAAGGTTCTCGACGCGAGTGAGGGGCTCTCGCGCGCGGCCGAGGTGACCACCTTCGCGGCCATGGGGTCGCTCGACCTGGTCGGGATCGTGGTGGGGAAGCTCCCGGCGGACGCCGGTGACCGGGTGCTGCTCCCGCGGCCCCCGCCCACACCGGCCCCGGCGCCCGCGGCACCGGCCGCGGCACCGGCCAGCACGATCCCGACGACATCGGCGCTCGCCCCCGCGGCCACCGCCCCGGTCGGCTGAGGCTCGCGGTGTGGGACATGGGCGCACGTGACGTCGAGGTCCGGGGCAGGGCCGTCGCGGCCACCGTAGCCGTGCTGGTCCTTTTGATCATTGCGCAGCTGTCGGTCATAGCCCCGCTCGATCTGCCGTTGGGAAGCCCCGATGTGGTGCTGATCGTGCTGGCCTTCGTCGCGCTCGCGCGGGGGCCGCTGTTCGGCGCAATCATCGGGTTCGTGGTCGGGCTGATCGCGGACCTGCTCTCGACGCACGTCCTCGGCCAGACCACGATGATTTTTTGCCTGATCGGCTACGGTGTGGGGCTCACCCATGACGAAGCCGGCCGGACGGTGTACCTCCCGATGATCGCGGCGGCGGCCGCCTCAGCGCTGGGCACGGCCGGCCAGACGGGGCTGGCCGGCATTCTGGGCAACGCCAGCCTCACCGGCGGCCAGGTGTTCCTGCGTTCGGTCGGTGCCGTGCTCTACGCGCTGGTCCTGACCCCGCTGCTGTTCCCGTTGGTGACGGCGGGGATGCGGCGCCTGTACAGGGATGATTCATGACCGGACGGCGGGTATGAGAGCGCCGTGGCCTGGGGACAGGTCGCTGGACGATCGTGTCGGTCTCAGGCTGCTCGTTCTGCGTGTGCTGGTCATATCACTGTTGGTTACCTTGGGTGCCCGGCTGTGGGCGTTGCAGGTCCTCAACGGGGAGCACTACCGGCAGGTCGCGGAGACCAACCGGGTACGCGATGTGGTCACCCCCGCACCCCGTGGCCTGATCGTGGATGACCAGGGGCGTGCCCTCGTCCGCAACCGCACGTCGCTGGTCATCTCGGTGAACCGGTCGGTGACCGACCGGCAGAAGGATTCCGGCAGAGCCGTGCTGGAGCGGTTGTCAGGCGTGATCGGTGTGCCCCCCGCCGATGTCACCAGGCGCATCCAGTACTGCTCGGCTTCGGTGAAGCCACCGTGCTGGAACGGCTCGCCCTACCAGCCGGTGCCGGTGGCCAAGGACGTCACCCCGACCCAGGCGCTGGCGGTCATCGAACATCCTGACCGGTTTCCCGGCGTGTCGGCGGAACTGCAGGCCGTCCGCGAGTACCCTTACACCTTCTTGGCCGCACACGAACTCGGCTATCTCAGCCCTGTCACGCAGGAGCAGCTCGACTCCGACGGTGGCCGGCACGGCTACCACAACAACAGCCTGGTCGGTGTCGCCGGGCTGGAATACACCTATGACACGGCACTGCGCGGCTCCGACGGCGTGCAGCGGCTTGAGGTCGATCGGTTCGGGCGGGTCGTGGGCACGGCCTCGTCCACCGCGCCACGCAGCGGCGACAACCTGGTCCTCTCGATCGACGTCGGTGTCCAGCAGGCGGTCGAGCAGACGCTCAGGAAAACCCTGGACTCCCTCGGCGGGCGTGCTCGCACCGCGTCCGGGGTGGTGCTTGATGTGCGAACAGGCCATGTCATCGCCATGGCCAGTCTGCCCTCGTACGATCCGTCGGTCTTTGTGGGCGGTGTCTCCGAAGCGGACTACCAGGCGCTGTCGGACCCCGCCAACGGCATCCCGTTGCTGTCACGGGCCTACCAGGGCTCAGGCGCGCCCGGTTCGACCTTCAAGGCGGTGTCCACCATCACCGCGCTGACCAACCTGGGCGCGTCGACGGCCGGCAACTACGACTGCGGGCCGTCGTTGCAGATCGGCTCCCAGACGTTTCACAACTTCGAGGGGTCATCGGCCGGGCCGATCACGCTGCACCAGGCGCTGGTGATCTCCTGCGACGTCATCTTCGACAAGTTCGCCTACGACGCCTGGCTCGCCGACGGCGGGCTTCGCAATGGCCGCGGCCCCTATCCCACGGCCAACGAGTACTTCGTGAAGATGGCTCGGGCCATGGGCTTCGGCAGCAGGACAGGCGTCGACCTGCCGGGAGAGACCAGCGGCTCGGTCGTCGGGCGCGACGGCGCGAAGGCGATCTGGACGCAGCTGAAGGACTCCTACTGCCGCCGGGCGCAGAACGGCTACCCGGAGGTCACCGACCCGGCCAAGGCCGAGCGGTTCCGCCAGTACGCGGCCGAGGCATGCGTGGACGGCTACCTGTACAACGGAGGCGCGTCGACCCAGTTCGCGATCGGCCAGGGCCAGTACCTGTCGGTCAGTCCGCTGCAGCTCGCGGTTGCCTACGCCGCGCTCGCCAACGGGGGGACGGTCTACCAGCCAACGCTCGCCAAGGCGGTGATCTCGCCGGACGGCAGGGTGGTGACGCCTGTCACGCCCAAGGTCGCGGGACGGGTGCCGGCCGCGCCCGAGACGCTTGCCTACATCAGGGCCGCCCTGCATGGCGTGACGAGCGAAACCGGCGGTACCGCCACCGGTGTGTTCGCGGACTGGCCGAACGACACCATCCCGATCGCGGGCAAGACTGGAACCGCCGAGGTCGAAGGGGCTGGGGATACGTCGTGGTTCGCGTCGTTCGCGCCCGCCAACGATCCGCAGTTCGTCGTGGTCGTCACCATCCCCGATTCCGGCACCGGCGCCGAGTACGCGGCTCCGGCGGTGAAAGCCATCTACCAGAGCATCTACGGCGTCGGGCACGACGCGGCGCTGCCTGGCGGTACGCCCCCGGCGGCGCTGCCGAAGATGACGCGGGACGGGATGTTCGCACCGACTGCCCTGTCCGAGCGGTTTGTCGTCCCGTCCGGTATGCCGTCAGCGGGCGTTTCCGCCACCGGTGATGCCACGACGCGGGCGCTCGTCGTGACCGATGTGACCGATGTGACCGATGTGGCGGACGTGTCCCTGCTCACCGAGTGGCGCCTACCGGGCGCCGGATCGCGCGGTGAGCCCGCGGCAGCCGACTCCGGCCGTTGCCCCACCCAGATCAGTCGGTGTCCCGCCGCTGTCGGGCGCGGGCCACCGTGATTGCCCGCCCCGGCGCTTCGCCAGCAGCGGGGCGCGGGCCCGCGCGGCTCGCGACGTCTTTCGGGCAGAGCCCCCGCATCGACCATGGAGGGAGTGCGCATGACGAGTCCGACGGCCTTGCGGTCCTCCCCGGTCCCGCCGCGTGGCCGGATCGGGCAGCTGCGCGACCGGGCATCAGGACGGCATTCCCCCTTGCGCCGGCTGGACTGGCCACTGCAGATAGCCGTGATCGCTCTGTCCATCCTCGGTGGGTTGCTGGTCTGGTCCGCCACCCGGCATCGCGAGGCCGAAAGCGGCGGTGACCCGCAGCTGTTTCTCAAGCGCCATCTGCTGAACCTGGCCATCGGGCTCGTTCTCGCGGGTGCCGCGACCGTGGTGGACTACCGGATCCTGCGCGCGTACGCCCCATTCGTCTACCTGGGCTCTCTCCTTGGCCTGGCCGCGGTCCTGCTGGTGGGAAGCACGATCAACGGCGCACATTCCTGGATCGTGCTGCCGGCCGGTTTTCAGCTACAGCCCTCAGAGTTCGCCAAGGTCGCCCTCATTGTCGGGGTAGCGATGATCCTCGGGGAGAAGCACGACGACCGGGACACCGGGATCCGCCTCAATCCCGGTCACTGGGACGTGCTGCTGGTGCTGGGGCTGGCTGCCGTGCCGATGATGTTGATCATGATGCAGCCGGATTTCGGCACGGTCATGGTCTTCGTGTTCGTCATTCTCGGCATGCTCGCGGTCAGCGGCGCACCGAGCCGGTGGGTGATCGGCCTCATCCTGTCCGGTGTCCTGTTCGGCGGGGCGATCCTGCAGTTCCACCTGCTCAAGCCCTATCAGGAGGCACGCCTGACCGAATTCGTCCAAAGCAACCAGAACACCTCCTCCACCGGGTACAACGTCGACCAGGCGATGACGGCGATCGCCAATGGCGGCGTCGCCGGCCGCGGCCTGTTCCACGGCACGCAGACCCAGGGCCAGTTTGTGCCCGAGCAGCAGACCGACTTTGTTTTCACGGTGGCCGGGGAGGAACTGGGCTTTCTCGGCGCTGGCGGTGTCCTGCTGCTCCTGGGCCTGGTGCTGTGGCGGGCACTGGCCACGGCCGTCGACTCAGCCGACTCCTTCGGAACGATGATCGCAACTGGGGTGGTGTGCTGGTTTGCCTTCCAGATGTTCGTCAATATCGGAATGACGTTGGGGATCATGCCGGTCACGGGCCTGCCGCTGCCGTTCCTCTCCTACGGCGGATCGTCGATGTTCGCGAACCTGCTGGCGGTGGGCCTGTTGCAGAATGTCCACCTGCGGGCACGCTCCGATCCGTACGCCTTGTGACGCCGCTCGGCGGACCGTGAATGTGCCGTAGGCTCGCGGGCATGTCCGGACAGTCGTTGTTCCCCCGTCTGGAACCGTTGCTGCCGCGGGTTCGTAAGCCCGTGCGCTACCTCGGCGGCGAAGGGAATTCCCAGTGCAAGCCCTGGGCGGACGCGATCGTCCGCTGGTGTCTGATGTATCCGGACGCCTACGAGGTAGGCCTGCCCAACCAGGGTGTCCAGATCCTGTACGAGATCCTCAACGAGCAGCCGGACGTCCTGGCCGAGCGTACCTACTCGGTCTGGCCGGATCTGGAGGAGCTGCTGCGTGAGCACGGTGTCCCGCAGTTCACCGTGGACGGCCACCGCGCGGTCGGCGACTTCGACCTGCTGGGCGTCAGCTTTTCCACCGAGCTGGGGTACACCAACCTGCTGACCGCGCTCGATCTCGCGGGCATCCCGCTGCATACCGTGGATCGGACTGATGACCACCCGATCGTGATCGTCGGCGGGCATGCCGCGTTCAATCCCGAACCGGTCGCGCCGTTCATCGACGCGGTCGTGCTCGGGGATGGCGAGCAGGCGGTCCTTGCGATCACCGATGTGGTCCGTGCCTTCCGGGCCGCGGGCTCTCCCGGCGGGCGGGACGAGTTGCTCATGCGGCTGGCCCGGCGTGGCCTCGCGTATGTGCCGTCCTTCTACGACGTGGGCTACCGGCCTGACGGCCGCATCCACGCGGTCACCCCGAACCGTCCCGGGGTACCGGCACGCCCCGCCAAACACACCGTCAGTGACCTGGATGCCTGGCCCTATCCGAAGGCGCCGCTGGTGCCGCTGGCGGAGACCGTCCACGAGCGGATGAGCGTGGAGATTTTCCGCGGCTGTACCCGCGGCTGCCGGTTCTGCCAGGCTGGCATGATCACTCGGCCGGTCCGGGAGCGGACCATCACCACGATCGGCGACATGGTGGCCCGGGGCCTGGACGCGTCCGGGTTCACCGAGGTCGGCCTGCTGTCGTTGTCCAGCGCGGACCACAGCGAGATAGGGGAGATCGCCAAGGGGCTGGCGGACCGGTACGAAGGCACGCACACCTCACTCAGCCTGCCCTCGACCCGGGTGGACGCGTTCAACGTCACACTCGCCAACGAGTTCTCCCGCAACGGCCGGCGCAGCGGGCTCACGTTCGCGCCCGAGGGCGGCTCCGAACGCCTGCGGAAGGTCATCAACAAGATGGTCAGCGAAGATGACCTGATCCGCACGGTCAGCACGGCCTACGCCCAGGGCTGGCGGCAGGTCAAGCTGTACTTCATGTGCGGCCTGCCCACCGAGACCGACGAGGACGTGCTCGCCATCGCGGATCTCGCCCGGGAGGTGATCAGGGCGGGGCGTCTGGCCAGCGGTCACCGCGACATCCGTGTCACAGTCTCGATCGGCGGTTTCGTCCCCAAGCCGCACACGCCGTTCCAGTGGGTCGGGCAGGCCTCGCACGAGGTCACCGACCACAGGCTGCAGCTGTTGCGCAACGCCATCCGCGGTGATCGGGAGGTCGGGCGGGCGATCGGTTTTCGCTACCACGACGGACGTCCAGGCATCATCGAGGGCCTGCTCGCCCGCGGTGACCGCCGGGTCGGCGCGGTGATCGAACAGGTGTGGCGTGCCGGCGCCCGTTTCGACGGCTGGAACGAGCATTTCTCCTTCGAGCGTTGGGCGGCGGCCTGCGCACGTGTGCTGGAACCGCTCGGGGTGTCCCTGGACTGGTTCACCACCCGGGAGCGCGACGAACGCGAGGTGCTGCCCTGGGACCATCTGGATGCCGGGCTGGACCGTGACTGGCTGTGGTCGGACTGGCAGGAAGCGCTGCGTGCGACGGAGCTGGACGACTGCCGCTGGACCCCCTGCTACGACTGCGGGGTCTGTCCGACCATGGGGACCGAAAACCAGATCGGCCCGACCGGCCGGACCCTGCTCCCCCTGACGCCGACGGGATCCGGCCGTGCCCCGGCGTCCTGAGGGCCCGCCTCCACCACCGGTGGTCGCGCGGGTGCGGGTGCGTTTCGCGAAACGCGGCCGGCTGCGTTTTATGTCTCACCGTGACATCGCGAGGACCTTTGAGCGGGCGCTGCGGCGCGCGGCTGTCCCCATGGCGTACTCGGCCGGCTTCAGCCCGCATCCGCGCATCTCGTGGCTTGGCGCGGCGCCGACGGGTGCCGCCAGCGAGGCCGAGTACGTGGAGCTTGCGCTGGCCGAGCATTGTGATCCGCATGCGTTGCGGCTGGCGTTGGACGCGGCGCTGCCATCCGGTCTGGACGTTCTCGCGTGCGCGCCCGCCACCGCTGCCTCACTGGCGGAACTGGTGGACGCGTCGCGGTGGCGGTTACGGCTGCCAGCGGTCGCTCGCGATGAGCTGACCAGCGCCGTGGCCGCGCTCCTGGCCCGTGACCGGGTCGAGGTGGAGCGGGTGACCAAGGACGGACATCGCCGGTTCGACGTTCGTCAGGCAGTGGTCTCGATGGTTTGCCATGCGGAGAACGACACCTGTGCGATACTGGATGTGGTTGTGCGGCACACGACGCCCGCCGTGCGACCCGACGACGTGCTGACCGCCCTTTGCGTGGTCGCCGTTCTTCGGTTGCCTGTACCACCCGAGCCGCTCCGGCTCGGTCAAGGTCGGCTGCTGGAAGACGGCACCGTGGCGGATCCGCTCATGCCGGACCGCGACGATGCAGGCCGGCTGGTCGGTCGACTCGATGCGTGATGCAGGGCGTCGCAGGATTCGCCGACGGTACCCCGTCGGACCGACGACAGTGGTTCCTGAGCGGTCGCGACTGCGAGAGCAGCGCGCCCGGGGACCCGAGAGGTTTCATAACCCGTGCCCGATGACATCGTGACAGACTCCGATGAGACACCGACCACTCGTTCCGCCCCGCGGCGGCGGCGTGCCGCCGGACGGTCCGCGGGACCTCCGCCGGACGTCTCGACCGGGTCCTCGCCGGAGGCTCCGCAGGTGAGCGACCCCGTTGCTGACAGCGTTGCCCCAGGTGGCGTTACCCCGGGCACGGACGTTCATCCGCCGGAGCCACCCCCGCGATCCGTGGTCGGTATCGAGCCGCCGCCGGTCCCGTTCCTAGCTGATCTTACCGGTGTTCCACCGGGGGCCGCTGCCATGCCCACGAGCGGGGATGGCAGTCCACCGGCACGGCCGGAGACGCGGCTGCGCCGTGGGCGGGCGGTCACCATGGTGACCTTCCAGGCGCCCGACACCGCGGCTCTTGACCTTGTGTCTCGCCGCCGGCGGCGCGGCGTCTCGCCGTTCGACACCGACACGGCTGTCGCGGGCGCCGCCGGCAGGTCGTCCGACACCGGATTCGGGCCGGCCAGTACGGATCGGGGGAACCAGCGGCCAGGGTTCGGGATCGTGCTCGACGCCGGTGACGAGCACGATCCCGAACCCGGCACCGCCATGGCCTATGCCGACAGCGACGAGGATGAGATCTCCAGCGCCGCCGTGCCCGACGACGGCGACTGCGACGGGAGCTCGACGCGGCGCCGTCGCAGAGGCCGCCGGGGCAGGGGGCGCGCGCGTGTCGACGAGGAGGCCGAGGGCGCTGACGATACGTACCCGGTTGCCTTCGAGCGGTCCGGCGCGCGCTCGGATGGGTTCGACGAGAGCGACAGCCCCGGTCGCCCGGACCGGGCCGAGACCGACGATCCCCACGACTCCGGTGATGCCGATGCCGCCGGGCTGGTGGCAGCGGGCGGCGCGGACGGGTACGACGACGAGCAGCCGCAGGGAAGTTCCCGCCGGCGCCGGCGCCGGCGCCGCCGGGACGGTGCCGCGATCGTGGACGACGCGGCCCCGGACGACCCGCCGGCCACGGTCGTTCATGTCCGCGAAAGCCGTGTCCGGGACGACGAGGTGCGCGGGGTCAGCGGCTCGACGCGGTTGGAGGCGAAGCGCCAGCGCCGCAAGGAGGGCAGGGACAGCGGCCGCCGCCGGCCGCCGATCGTTACCGAAGCGGAGTTCCTGGCCCGGCGCGAAGCGGTTGAACGGCGCATGGTCGTGCGCAACGCCGGTGACCGCACCCAGATCGCGGTGCTTGAGGACGGGGTGCTTGTCGAGCATTTCGTGACGAGGGCGAGCTCCTGGTCGTATGCGGGGAACGTGTATCTCGGCCGGGTGCAGAACGTGCTCGCCAGCATGGAGGCGGCATTCGTTGACGTCGGCAAGGGGCGCAACGCCGTCCTGTACGCCGGAGAGGTCAACTACGACGCCTCCGGGCTCGACGGGCGGCCTCGTAAGATCGAGCAGGTGCTGAAGTCAGGCCAGTCGATCGTCGTCCAGGTTTCCAAGGACCCGATGGGGCACAAGGGCGCCCGTCTGACCAGCCAGGTGAGCCTGCCAGGCCGCTATCTGGTCTATGTGCCGGACGGGCAGAACGCGGGGATCAGCCGGAAGCTTCCGGATACCGAACGCGCCCGCCTGAAGACGATCCTGAAGAAGATCACTCCGGAGAACGGCGGCGTGATCGTTCGGACCGCGGCCGAGGGCGCCAGCGAGCAGGAGCTCGCCCGTGACGTCGCCCGGCTGTCGGCCCAGTGGGAGGACATCCGCCGGAAGGCGGCGAAGGCCAGCGCTCCCGCGCTGCTCTACGGCGAGCCCGATCTCGTGATCAGGGTGATTCGGGACATCTTCAACGAGGATTTCGCCGAGCTGGTCGTCCAGGGAGACGAGGAAGCCGCGATGATCGAGGACTACGTCGACATGGTGGCGCCGGACCTGCGCGATCGGGTCCGGCGACAGACCGGCACGGCCGACGTGTTCGACACGTACCGCGTCGACGAGCAGCTTGCCAAGGCCCTCGACCGCAAGGTGTGGCTGCCCTCGGGCGGGTCGCTTGTGATCGATCGTACCGAGGCGATGACCGTTATCGATGTGAACACCGGCAAGTTCACCGGCAAGGGCGGCAACCTCGAGGAGACGGTCACCAAGAACAACCTGGAGGCCGCCGAAGAGATCGTCCGCCAGCTCCGGCTCCGCGACATCGGCGGGATCATCGTCATCGACTTCATCGACATGGTCCTGGAGAGCAACCGCGAACTTGTGCTGCGGCGCCTGACCGAATGCCTCGGCCGGGACCGTACCCGGCATCAGGTCGCGGAGGTCACGAGCCTCGGGCTGGTGCAGATGACCCGCAAGCGGGTGGGCCAAGGGCTGCTCGAGGCCTACAGCGAGCCCTGTGCTCACTGTGGCGGGCGTGGTGTCATCGTGCATCTGGACGGTCAGGCCGCACCGCCCGCGCGAAGCTCCGGGGCGTCCAGCCCCGCGGTACCGGGGCCGCCGGCGGCAGGCACGGCGGCCGAGGCCGGCCCGAGTGGCGAGGCCCCAGACGCCACTGTCGTGGAGGCGGGCTCCGTGACCACGGATACGGGCCTCTCCCGTACCAGACCGGTTGAGGCGACCGTGCCCGGAGACGCGGCCAGCCCCAGCCCAACGGACAACGCC